>NZ_QROG01000010.1:0-95389 GCF_003474585.1 Collinsella sp. AF39-11AT
GGGCTCCTGTCGTTTCCGTGCCCCTGGATTGGGTCATAGTGTCTGTCCGTCCTCTACCTGCGGCGTTGTCTTGCTCCGGATGCGGCAGTTAGGGACGTTCCTTTTCTGCCGGCAGTCTGGGACATTCCTTGAGGTAGTCGTTGGGGACGCTCTTGTTTGACCAGTCGTTTAAGAACGTCCCCAATGACTATCTCTCCGCCCCCGTGGGATCGGGGGTCGTCTACCGAATGGTTGATGCGGCGGCCCTGCGGCCATGTCACACTCAGAGGTGGCCTGACCCAACCCGGAAGGAGCCTCCATGAGCCTTGACAACGTAGCCCTGCGCGCCACCACACTTGATGACCTGACCGGCATCGCCGCCATCTACAACCAGCTGTGGTGCAACACGCTGCGCAACCGCGGCGACGTCGAAGCTGCCGATTTCTGCGCGCGCTTTAACATCGCCATGCAGCTGCAGCGCTCCCCCATCGCGCTTGTCGCCGAGGCCGAGGGCCGCATTATCGCCGCCTGCTGCATCGGCATCTTCGAAGACGGCAAGCCGCGTACCAACCCCACGTGGGTACCCTGCTACGACGAGATGTTCGCCCAGGCAACCGAGATGGCGAAGACCGCCGACGCCAAGCTCGAGGGCTCGCTCTTTGGCGACAGCCGCGAGAAGGCCACGGCCGACCGCTTTGCCGCCACGGGCAATGAGTATGCCCAGGGCCAACTCAACCTCATCATCATCGTGCCCGAGTGGCAGGGCAAGGGGCTCGGCCGCGCGCTCATCGACCTTGCGCGCGCCGAGCTCGCCCGGGCAGGCTGCACCAAGTTCTTCCTGATGAGCGACTGCAGCTCCGACTGGCAGTTCTACGAGCACCTCAACATGAAGCGCATCTTGGAAGATCACAGCCAAGACACCGGCGACGGCTTTATCGTCTACATGTACGGAGGCGACACGCAGGATTAGCTTGAGTGCCGCCTCACGGGCTTTCTCCAAGACAGCCCAAAGCAATCAGCCACGCCAAAAGGGACATGCCAAAAAGGGACAGGTTTATTTTGGCAGGTTTTATCTGGGTAAACGCCAACCGCCGCGAGGAAGTTGCCTTCCCTCGCGGCAGTCTTCTAGCAGCCAAAACCAAGTGAGTAGACTTTTTGCAGGAGGCCGAGCACACCCCGAATCGCCACAGCGCTGACCTGCGGTTTTATTGAGCACTTGTCGTGATATGCTCGGCAGATCCAAAAAAGCCTACTCACTTGGTTTTGAGGCGCTCCAGATAGGCGAACAACCGCCGCGAAAGGGATCCGATCCTCTTCGCGGCGGTTGTTCGCGCTGGTTTTGAGGCGGTTTTGCCCGCTTGCTACTCGCTGCAGCGGGCAGCGATGACAGTTCGCACCATGCCGGCGCTCATAAGGCAGGCCCCCGACGACTACAGCAGCACACGCAATAATCTGACAGTATCATTTGCCATAATCTTGCAGTAGTGTTTTCCATAATCTAATAGTGGCCCAGTTCAGAGGCGTTATTGGATAGTGACATATAACCGTTTTAGAACGTCCCCAACGACTGCCCGGGAGCGATAACAGGTATTATCTGGTCAAACACCAAAACCACCACAAAGGTGCCTGTCCCCTTTGTGGTGGTTTGGAGCTCTCCTCGGCGGAATGCTAGACTGGCGGCGTATACATTCGCGCCAAAACACGGGTCGCATGCAAGAAAGGAGATGCCATGGCGCCTATCGCACCGCTCAAGATGCTCGTCGCTCCTGCCGCCAAGACCATCGCCCGCCTGAGCGACTCACTCACCTACGAAGATATCCCCTGCGTCGTCGAATCACGCGAGGACAGCTGCCCCTACCTGGGCCACGTCCCCTACTTTGCACCCAAGCTCGCATCTGATCCCGAGCAGCGTGAGCAGTAATCCAAGATGCATCTAGCACCGCACAACTCGCGGCGCTACTGTTTTGGTGCAAAGCGACCTGTCCCCCTTGCGCCAACGCCGGGATTGTCGATGCTGCGGCCGCGGCGCGATATGAGGCGCGAAACCTCGCCCAGCAACACGCCGATCACCACACCCATGAGGATCGGCAACTTTGACATCTCGGCGGGCGAGCTGTTAAGCGGCACGGTTGTCGCAACAATCGAAAGCACGAGCTCTACCACCGGCACCGCAAGCGCTACCGCAAGCACCTTGCCCTCGAAGAGCGCGCGAAACACACGCGGGCGGTCGTCGTATTTACGCAGGCGCCAAAACGCCGGGAACATCGGGATATAGCTCATGAGCAGAAAGACGACGTTCATCGAGAAGAAGACCCAAAAGACGTCGGAACCTTCACCCAGCGGAATCTGAAGTAGCAGCACCAAGCTGGCAAAACAACCGTTAATGAGTGCCGAGCCGTTGGGCATGCCGGTCTTCTTGGACACCAGCGCAAAGGGACGCGGCATGTTGCCATGGCGCGCGGCATAGCTCGCCACGTTGTTGACGCCAAAGCTCCAACAGATCATGTTGGCAAACAGCGTTACCAGAAAGGCCACGCCCACGACCATCGTCAGCGGGTGAGCGCGCCCCACCATGGCGGCAACCGCGTCCACAATGCCCGAATCGAGTGAAAGCTGCTCGGTGGGAACCGCGGCTCCAATACCGATGCCACAGATAATGTAGATCGCCGCGATGGCAACGCCACCGGCGATAACCGCCTTGGGGATATCGCGCGATGGGTTCTTCATCGTGCTGGCAAAGGTCGCGACCACCTCAAAGCCCATAAAGTTGAATAGGATGATTGAAAGATACGTCAGTGAGTTAGTGTCTCCCAGATCGGGGACAAAGGTCTTAAACGACATATCGTTGGCAAAGCCGTTGTTGCAGGCAAACCAGATGCCGATGATTCCCACCACGGCGGTAATGAGCACCTTGATGACGGCGCCGCCATCCATGACCCAATCGGCCTCGGCCACCGGCTGCATTGCCATGACCGTGACGCCCCACACAAAGGTAAGCTCGATGGCAATTCGGACCCCAAGCGAAAAATCGATGCCCCATACCGCATTGATGACACTGGGAAACATGCAGGCGATACTTGCCACCCACAGTGGAAAGTTGACCCAATAGCACCAGGAGCAGCGGGCGCCCCAACGGTCGCCCAAGCCCAGACGAACCCAATCGTACAGGCCGCCCTCGGAATCGAACGCCGTACCGAGCTCGGCCACCACCAGGCCATAGGGAAGCAAAAACGTAATGATGAGGAAGATCCACCAGAAGAACTGCACGTTACCCATGGCAGATGCCGGAGCCGCCGCCTCGATGGTAAAAACGACGCAGATAACCGAGAGGATGACCTCGAACAGGGAGAACTTTTTACCTGCCACGGCACGCTCCCCCTACAGCAAAAAGGATGGCATCTGTACCGAAGGCGCAGCCCAAGGTAGGGTTGCAGGCCGCGTCACCGGTGCAGGTGCCATCCCAAAGAGAAGAGAGGATGCAATTGTTGGACCAACGCTCGCGGAACAGGCGCGTGTAGATAACGATACGCTGGTACATAGATACTCCGATCAAAACGGTCGCGCTCGCAACCGGAAACTATCAGCAATTGAAGACGCGTCTGACCTGGGAAATTCAAGCGAACAATTGGCCTAACCCGCAATAAATCCCAGATCAGACGCGTACTCAATCAAAGAGGCGGACACTCCGAAGTGGAGGCAACGGAGTGCCCAAAGAAAAACCCAGCCGACCAAGACATCGAATAAACCGACCATCAATGCCCCGAGATGGTCCGATTCACCGACCGTCCGATTGATCGGCTGGGTTTCTGAGGTGCGGCAGATTCCCGTGAAAGAGGAGCGCCGCGTACTTTGGTACGCAAGCGACGAATGAACGGGAAGGTGCCGTGCCTCGGGAAGACAGACAATTACGCGGACGGCTCCTGCTGAGTAATGCAGTGGATGTTGCCGCCACCGAAGACGACCTGCTCGGACTGAACGCCGACGCACTTGTAGACACCCTCGCCCCAGACCTCGTCGTAGATCTTCTGGAGCGTGTCGACGGCCAGCTGGTCGTTCTCGTCGCCGTACTGCGGGACGATAACGCCGTGGTTGGTCACGAGGTAGTTCATGTAGGAGGCGATCAGCGGCTCGTCGGGGACGCGCGGCTCGGCGTTCTCGTCGGCGTCGATGGTGTCGCAGGAAGCCTGGTCCATGAACAGCGGGTTCACGGGCATGCAGAGCTTGTAGACCTTCATCTTGCGGCCCTTGGCGTCGACGGCGTTGGAGAGGGTCTCGTAGGCAGCGTGGCACTGCTCGTAGAACGGATACTCGGGATCGTCGGTCCAAATGCAGGCCATGACGCCCGGCGCGATGAACGTGGCGACGTCGTCGATGTGGCCGTTGGTCTCCTCGGGGTCGATGCCCTCCTTGACCCAGATGACCTTCTCGACACCCAGGTAATCCTTGAGGTGCTCGTCCATGTAGGCGCGAAGCTCCTCGCTCCAGGGCTCAAACTTCTTGTGGAACTTGGGCCAGATGGACTCGGGATCCTCTTCCTCCTCGAGCACTGCAGAGCAGGTGCGGCCCGGGGAAAGCAGGCACTGGTCGGTCACGACAAGGGTGCCCTCGCCGTCAACGGTGATGGAGCCGCCCTCGAGGATCATGTCATCGGGACGATAGCGGCGGCAGCCGGAAAGCTCAGCCATCTTAAGGGCGATCTGCTCGTCCTTGTCCCACGGGAAATAGAGGCCGTCGACGAGACCGCCGTAGGCGTTGAAGTGCCAGTGGTTGGCGCGCTTCTCACCCTTGCCGTTGATGACGTAGGTGGCGGCGGTGTCGCGGAACCAGGCGTCGTCGGTGGTCATCTCGATGACGGTGACGTTCTCGTCCTCCTCGAAGACGGCCTTGCAGTTGGCATAGTCGACCTGGTTGGCGCACATGGTAACCGGGGTGAACTCGGCGATGGCGCGGGCGATGGCGGCATACTGCTTCTGAGCCGGCTTGGCGCCGTGGGCCCAGGTGTCGGTGCGGTGGGGCCAACCCATCCACACGCGATCCTGCGGGGCGAACTCAGCGGGCATAAAGAAGCCGTCGGCCTTGGGGGTGGACTCGGACTCGGTGATCGTACGCATAAGATATCCTCCAAATCGAACGATCGCTTGCTGCGGGCGGGTTACCCGCAGCCTAAAACCAAGAGATGGTAGGCGCCCGTTCCCCGGCAAGGGTCGGGGCGCCCGGCGCCGGTTTTCACGGAGTCGCACCGGCAAGCGACGACGTAACCAAGTGCGCGGAGACAAAACGCACGAAGGATACGGAAGAGAGATTGGGGTGGGCGGTGGTTACCGGAGCTATCGCTCACACCCACCCCGGGGAATGGTTAGCAAACCTGTCGCTTGGGCACGTCTCCGAAGAGGCTAGAGTGCCCGGAGTCGGGAGCGACAAGCCCGACGAAGCGCGCGTTGGTACACGAGGAGGGTTGGAGCCCCAGAACCGGGTGCTCTAGTTCTCCTCGGCCTCGGCGGCCTCCTCAGCGAGACGCTGAGCTGCCAGCTCGGGAGTGAGGCCCTTGTACTCGGTCTCGCGGCCCTTGGCGCTGACGACGCGGACAACCTCGCCGATGAGCAGAAGCACGATGAAGATAACGATCATCGGGAGCTTGTCGCCAATCTCGGCGGCGGAGAGCGGCACCAGCGTTGCAACGATGGCCAGGATCAGCTCGATGCAAGGGATGGCCAGCATGACCTTCATCATGGCACCCTTAAACGGGAACGTGAAGATGCGCTCGCGGTCGGGGTCGCTCTTGCGAAGGTTGAGGAACGCCGGGAACATCGGGATGTAGGTCAGCAGCAGGAAGACGACGGAGGTGCCGAAGAGCATCCAGAAGACGCCGTTGGAGATGGCGTCGATGGGAACGAGCTGCAGGCACAGCACCAGGGAGGCAACGACGGCGTTGACCAGGTTGGCGCCGTTGGGCATGTCATCATCCGAAATCATCGAGGCGAAGACCTTGGGCATGTTGCCGTGCTCGGCAGCGTAGCGGGCGACGGAGTTGACGCCGAAGGACCAGGCGGCCATGTTGGCGAACAGGGTGATCAGGAAGGCGATGCAGATGACCCTGAAGATCATGGAGTCGCCCACCATGGTCTGGACTGCGACAATCATGCCATAGTCGGGGTCGATGGAATCGGCCGGCACAGCAGCGCCGATGCCAAAGCCAGCGAACAGGTAGATCACGGCGATGGACAGGCCACCGACGATGATAGCCTTGGGGATATCGCGAGCGGGATCGGCCATGTCGTCGGTCATAGTGCAGATGACCTCGAAGCCCATGAAGTTAAAGATGATGATCGACAGGTAGCCGAGAGCGTTGGTGTTGGTGAGCTCGGGCAGGAAGGTGGCAGCGGACATGTCGTTCGCAAAACCGTTCTCCATGGCATACCAAATGCCCAAAGCGCCAACGATAACGGCGACGGCGACCTTGATGATGGCGCCACCGTTAAGGACCCACTCGGAGTCGGCCGCCTTGGAGCGGCCCATGAGGTAGACGATCCACACAAAGGCAAGATCGATACCCATCTTGGCGATCAAGTTGAACTCGACGCCAAAGACCATGCCCAAAATGTCGGGGAACATGGTAGCCAGCGAGGCGATCCACAGCGGGTAGTTGACCCAGTAGTAGTACGAGATGCGGGCGCCCCATTTGTCGCCCAGGCCATCGCGTACCCAGTCGTAAATGCCGCCCTCGCCGTCATAGGTGGTACCGAGCTCGGCGACAACCATGCCGTAGGGAAGCAGGAAGGTCAGGATCAGGAAGATCCACCAGAAGAACTGCTGGTTGCCAATGGCAGCAGCAGGAGCGGCGGCCTCGCAAACGAAGACGACGCAGATGATGGTCGAAATGACCGTCAAGAAGGAAAGCTTTTTCTTTCCGTCGCTCATGATGAGCTCCTTCGCTCAGTCTTGGACAGATCCGAGGCCCTAAGGTATTAAGGCAATTGCTTGGGCCTCGGTGAGCGGGCGACAGGAGACGAGCATCCGCCGCCCGCAAACGTGCTTTTAGAAGCCTTGAGGCTTAGAGCTGCTCGAGAGCCTCGAGAGCGGCGTGGAGCTCAGCCTTGGCGGAGTACTCGACACCCTCGTCGTTGAGCGGGGTGCGCTTGCCCAGGGCGGCAAGGAGAGCACGGATGGAGTGCTTGCGGTTCTCGGCCTCGACCCAGCACAGGGAGCGCTCGGGATCGTCCATGACTTCGTCGACGACCTCCTCGTTGCGGGTGGCCGGCAGGCAGTGCATGAACTTGGAGTTGGGGCCGGCAAAGTTCATCATGTCCATGGTGACCTGATACTTGGGATAGAACACGTCCATGTAGTTCTCGCCCGAGACCTCCTCGTCGTACAGGCCATACCACACGTCGGTGTAGATGAAGTCGGCGCCCTTGATGCACTCGATGTCGTCGGAGATGACGACAGAGCCGCCGGAGACCTTGCAGTTCTCCTCGGCGATGGCCATCATCTGCTTGCCGAACTCGGCGCGCTCCTCGACGGTGCCAACGTGCAGGCCGCCGTCGGGGATCTGGTGGCCCTTAGGTCCAAACTGGACAAACTTCATGCCGACCTTGGAGGCGATGAACATGAGGGAGACGCAGACCTGGGTGGCGTCGCCGATGAAGGCCAGGGTGCAGTCCTCGATCTTCTTGCCCTCGGGGAGGTTCTCGAGCATGGTCATGAGGTCGCCCATCTCCTGCGTGGGATGGTTGAACTCGGACATGCCATTGATGACGGGCACAGCGGAGCCCTCGGCGAGGCCGACGACGTCCTTGTGACGGTCAACGCGAGCCATCATGATGTCGAGCAGCGAGCCCATAACGCGAGCGGTGTCGCCCAGGGACTCGTGACCGCCGAGCTGGATGGTGCCAGGGCCATAGAACTGAGCATGGCCGCCAAGGTCGGTCATAGCGGTCTCGAAGGAAAGACGGGTGCGGGTGGAGACCTGCTGGAAGATCATGCCAAGGCTCTTGTTGCGGAGCAGGTGCGGATAATAACCGTCAACCTTGATGGCCTTCTTCATTGCCAGGCCAAGATCCTCGATAGCCAGGATCTGCTCTTTGGTGAAGTCGTTGGTGTCGATGAAATCCTTAGGCAGTGCCATGTCGATTTCCTTTCCGCCGGTCTTGCCGACTATTACTATGAGACGCTCGAACATCACGCCTCGTGTTGACAAGACCATCATTCACCCGTATGCAATTTTTACCTAGTTTATTCGGGATTAAAGACCGTTCACGGAGTTACACCCCCTCTAAACCAATATAAACCCGCAGGTAGCGAGCTTGCAGGGGGTTTACTATCTGGAACCGCGAACGGTATATCGCTATGCTGTAACTCGGCGCCTAATCCGCAATGAAACGATGGGTTGAGGCGTCTATATCCCGCAAGATATACAGGGCTCGGCCATAGACGAAATGAGATGGGACGGTGGCAGATGAACACTCTGATGTTCTTCTATACCCTAGCGATACTCCTGATTTGTATTGTGACGGCAGTGCTTTCGCTTGCCGCCTATGCCTCGTCTCGTCGACGGTTCTTTATCTATGGCAGCGGCGTATTTATCTGCTATGCCATCGAGATGACCGAGATTTTCTTTTTCGAATACACGCTGCAAAACCAGAGTTTTCCGGCCAGCGACTATTACTCAATTACCATGCCTGTGTTGCGGACCCTTGTGGCGACCGCTTCACAAGCTTTTATCTGGCTCATTGCCATGGACTTGCTCGACAAACATTCAAAAAAGCAGTTTGTTATTCCCGTCGCAACGTTCTTCCTGAGCGAGCTGCTGATCATTGTCGCTGTCCCCTACGGCCCCATGCATCAATGGCTCTACTACACGATACGTCAGGCATTCCTTGTATTTGTGGGGCTCTATATCTTTTGGACGGCGCATAAAAGCACGCAGGTCGAGCTTAAGGCGCGCGTCAACAATCAACGAAAGCACCTCATTATCGGCGCCATTCTGGTCGGTTGCATCGTTGCCGAGGATTTCTACAACATCCTTGTTGTTCCCATGAGCCTGGCACCCTCCTGGCTGCAGCTGTACCTATCCGAGCGCAACTTTAGCGAGAACATCTTTGCGTGCTACTTTGCGATTCTGCTGATTATCTATGCCTATCACGTGCTTTCGATTCGCATGCGGGAGGCACCCGAGGAAAAGAACGTCAGCGATCTTGATCGACACATCGAAGAGCAGATGCCCTTCTACCGCAACGCCTACAAGCTCTCCAACCGCGAGACCGAAGTCATGCGCCTGGTTGTGCTGGGCAAATCGAACCAAGAGATCGCCGACGAGCTATTCCTTGCCGTGGGCACCGTCAAGACCCACATCCACAACATCCTGGTCAAAACCGAGCAGCAAAACCGCACGACGCTGATCCTCCACTTCTGGAAGCGATAACCTACCAAAAAGGGACAGGTTTATTTTGGCAGGTTTTATCTGGGCAAACGTGAAGGCCGTCGCGAGGGAACTGCTTTCCCTCGCGACGGCCTTCTAACAGCGAAAACCAAGTGAGTAGGCTTTTTGCAGAAGGCCGAGCACGCCCCAAATCGACACAGCCCTGACCTGCGGTTTTATTGGGCACTTGTCGCGGTGTGCTCGGCAAATCCAAGAAAGTCTACTCACTTGCATCTGAGGCGCACCAGAAAGGCAAAAAACCGCCGCGAAAGGGGTCCGAACCCCGTTCGCGGCGGCTGTTCGCAGTGGCTTTGCGATGGTTTTACCCGTCTGCTACTCGCTGTAGCGGGTGGCGATGGCAGCTTGTACCATGCCGGCGCTCATGAGGTACGTTACCAGGAAGTAGCCACCATAGGCCGCCAGGAAAATCGCGCAGGTGAGGCCCGCGGTGCCGGCGATGCTCATATCGCCGAATACGCTCACCAGCTCGATGATCACCTTGAGCGCCACAAAGGAGTGCGCCAAGCCCACTGCCAGCGGGAACAGGAAGAATACCGCTTGCTGCGCCATCACCGAATGACGAATCTGGCGGTCGTCACAGCCGATCTGTGCCAGCACACGATAGCTGCGGCTGCCGTCGGCCACATTGGAGATCTGCTGGATCGATAGGATTGCCGCGCACGCAACGACCAGTACAAAGCCAATGTAGATGGCCAGATAGCTAATCATGCCGTTCATCTGCGCTGCTTGCGTGTACATCTCGGAACGCTTGATGAAGACTCCCCACGACCCCGGCTCCTTGCCGTCAACGAGCAGATTATCGAGCAAGGTGTATTTAATGCTCTCGTCTGCCTCGGTCGTATCCATACCCTGTTTGTAATTAACGAGCAGATTACTGGAATACGGCTGCAGATTAAGCTGGGACAGCAGTTCATCGGCTACGACCACGGTACCGGGATTGCTGCCCATCGCCGAGTTGGCGATGGCCGCCGTGTCCTCGTCCGACTTATCGGTTGCGGGCTTGAGCTCATGCCCGCCCAAGGTGAGGGTATGGCCGCCGGCCATGTATTTGGTGTACAGGTCGCCCAGCTCACCGCCCATATCACACGTGAGCAAATACTGGTCGCGGCCAATGCTCACCGGCTCCTCGCCCATCATCTGGCGCAGTTTGTTGTACTGGCTCGCCGGCGTCACATACAGACCCATCGCATCGGCGTTGCTTCCCTCGAGCGCCTTGGGAAGCTTTTCGCCCATGGCCTTGCACATCTCGCCCGCCACCACCGAGGGGCCCGAGCCGCCAAGCGGGTAACTCAGATACGAATCGATCTGCACATGCTCACCGGCAACATCGGCGATATTGACCTTTTTGCCGGTCTCGTCGTTGTTGTCCGCCGACTTGCGCTCGCCATGCCATGCAGCGTACAAATCGACCGTTGCATCGGCCAGCACCATGCGATCGGCCTCAGACGGATTGACATACTCCTTGTAGTAGTCGAGCGTTTCGGGCGTGTAATAGACATACGTCTGAGACACGTCAACAGGGTTATAGCGCTCCAGGTTTTCGTTCATCACATTGGCAATAGACATACCGCACGTCACCGAGGTAATGGCCAAAAACAGAATCATCGCGATGACGCCCATCGAAAAGCACACCGTGTTGACCTTGGCCGCAAGCTGGCGCACGGTAAACATGTTAAGTCCGCGCCAATACACGCCGCGCAGGCTCTGCAACAGCTTGATAAGCATGCCCGAGAGTCCCAAGAACAGGGCAAAGGTGCCCACTGTAACCATAGCGGTCGTAATGCCAAACTGGTTCATAGCCTCTTGCAGCTTGCTGTCCGTCGCGGTTAGCGGGAACCCATCACGTAGCAGACGGTAATAGGCCACGCCCACAAGCACCACGCCCACGGCAAAGATGGCAATCGCGATCCAGGGGTTGCGTGTCTTGATGCTCTCGTTGCGACGCTCGGCACCCATAAGCTCGATGAGTTTGGTACGACGCACGGCGCGAAGGTTCAGCAGTAGCGTGAGCACAAACATCACGAGCATGCAGGCAAGGGTCAGGTTGAACGCATGCGCCGAGAAGAAAAAGTGGAAATTGGCAATCTGCGTCTTAAAGAGCGAGGCCGTAAAGAACGTCATGAGCTGGGAGAGCCCCACGCCCAGCACAATGCCGGCAACAAAGGCCACGACCGATACTATCACGGTCTCGAGCGCCATGATCGTGGCGACGCGCCCGCGCCCCATGCCGAGCACCTGGTACAGGCCAAACTCCTTCTTGCGGCGTTTCATGATGAAGTTATTGGCATACACCATCAAAAAGGCCATGACACCGGCCAAAAAGTACGTCAGGTAGCCGAGCATGCTGCCCATAACCTGCGCCAAGCCCTTTTCATCGATTCCGGCGATGTCAACCTGCATCGAGATGGTGTTAAAGGCATAGAAGACCGTGACGCCCAGGGTGAGCGTCAAAAGGTAGACGAGATAGTCGCGGCCGGCGCGGCGGACGTTGCCCCAAGCGAGTTTACAGAGCATCGGAGCCCTCACCGCCCATCATGGCAACGACCTCCATAATGCGGTCGAAAAACTCTCGGCGGTCGGTGTCGCCGCGGCGCAACTCGGTGAAGATTTTGCCGTCGCGAATAAACAGTACACGACTCGTGTAGCTGGCGGCAAAGCTGTCGTGCGTGACCATGAGCACGGTAGCGCGTAGGCGGCGATTGAGGGCCTCCAGGCTCTCGAGCAGCAGGCGAGCGCTCTTGGAATCGAGGGCGCCGGTGGGCTCGTCGGCCATGATCATGGTGGGATCGGTGACGAGCGCGCGAGCCGCGGCAACGCGCTGCTGCTGACCGCCGGACATCTGATAGGGATACTTGTCGAGCACCTGACTGATGGACAGGCGCGCTGCCACATCCTGCACGCGGGTCGAGATCTCTGCCGAGTTTGTGCGGGCGATGGTGAGCGGCAGGGCGATGTTCTCGCGCGCCGTGAGCGTATCGAGCAGGTTGGAGTCCTGGAAGATAAAGCCCAGTTCCTCGCGGCGGAACTGCGAGAGCTTGGCCTGCTTCATGCGCGTCACGTCCTGGCCGTTGATGCGGATCGTGCCACTTGTGGCGCTATCGATGGTCGACACGCAGTTGAGCAACGTCGACTTGCCCGAGCCCGAAGCGCCCATGATGCCAACAAATTCGCCGCGGTTGACGGTAAAGCTGACGTCGTTGAGCGCGCGGGTCACGTTGCCCAGCGCTCCATATACCTTTTCGAGATGCGCGACCTCCAGTACCGGGGTCGCCATGTGCGTGGTTTGCATACCGAGTCCTTTCTTGCGATTAGTCTACGGCATCTATAGTCGCAAGAAGCCGAGTCGGCTACCATCGATATGACTTACGCTTGCCTTACCGTTGTGTAAGGTACGGGTAGCTAGCCTGTCACGTGTTGATGTTGAGAGAGGACTCCTGTTGAAGACTGTTCATGTTGCCGCCGGGATCATTCGCAAGGAAGGATCCGACGAGCTGCTGGCCGTGCAGCGCGGCTACGGCGACATGCAAGGACTTTGGGAGTTCCCGGGTGGTAAGCTCATGCGCGGCGAGTCGCCCGAGGACGCCGTACGCCGCGAGCTTATGGAAGAGTTGCAGGTAAAAGTCACCAACCTGCGCGATTTCTACACCGTTGAGTATGACTACCCCGATTTTCATCTCTCCATGGAGTGCTACTACTGCTCGCTCGCCGATGAATCCGATGAGCCTCAGAAGCACGACCGCCAGCTCGATATCCGCTGGATTCCGCGCACCTCGCTTGCCACCGTTGAGTGGATGCCCGCCGACAAGGGGCTCATTGATGCCCTGATTGAGCTGAAGGAAGACCGGCTTGAGGCAAGCGCCGCCGATGACGCCGCGCCCAACACAGCCGCCAAACCCAGGCGCAAACCTAAGCGCCGCAGCAAAAAGCGCCCCAAGCCCGGCCTGCTGGACGGCATCGATACCTCGGACCTCTCCGCTGACGAGCGCGAACTGGTCCGCCGGCGCGCCGCCATCAAAAAGTCCATGAAGGGCAACAAGCGCGCCAACACCAAGCCCGAGCTGCTCGTACGTCAGCGCCTACGGGCCGCGGGCCTTACGGGCTATCGTTTGGAATGGAAGGTACCCGGCAAGCCCGACATCGCCTTCCCCGGCCGCAAGATCGCCATCTTCGTCAACGGCTGCTTTTGGCACCGCTGCCCCAAGTGCAACCCGAGCCAGCCCAAGCGCAATGTTGATTTTTGGGAGGCAAAGTTCCGTCGCAACGTCGAGCGCGACCGCGCTGCCGTGGCGGCACTCACTCAAATGGGCTGGACACCCATAACCATCTGGGAATGCGAGCTCAAAAAAGACCGCATCGACGCCACGATGGAAAAGGTCATCGAGCAGGTACGGGCTGCAGAGCCGCAGCGCTAACAGCGAGCATTCACACGCCCCACACAGGCGAGCCACATCCACGTCACAAACCTTAGAAAGCCCTTAAGCCCAAAACCTTTCAAGAGTGTTACTCAATAGCCTTGACCTGCGGTTTCATCGTAACACCAAACCAGGTTAAGCCTTTCTTTAGCGCTTCTTTGAACGGTCCGCTGCATAATACTGCCAACGCACGGGACCTAGCAGCACACCCTGTGCGCAACCTTTTGGTGGACATCGAGGAGGCCGCATAAGCATGCATTCTTCCAATGACGCAACACAGCAGCCATCCCTAACACATGCAGACCTTTTCTCCTTCCCCCCGACACAGAGAAATGGCCTCCTCGACTCCCCCACCACAAAAGCAAAACGCTCAACCGACCAGAACCTCAACTTGCGAGCATCGTTCGAAAAGCTCCAAGCATCCCTAAACAAGGCGTTCCCCGAACAGGCAAGAGCAATCTAAGCCCATCGCGCTTTATACTGATGCCATGCGAAACATGGATCACATAGAATTGCACCGCGGAGGACGCGAGGAAGCGTTTCCCGAGACCGCCGATGACTGGCCCTATATTGCCGAACGCGCAGAATTCGCTCGCTATCCGGGCAATTCCGTCCCCTGGCACTGGCATTCCGAAGTTGAGCTTTTCTACATGGAGCAGGGAGCGATTGACTATCGAACGCGCGCGGCTCATGAGCACGTACGCTTTGAGGAAGGGTCCGCCGGCTTTATCAACGGCGGCGTTTTGCACAGCACGCTGCAATCACCCAATTCGGCACCAGCCATTCAAATGTTGCATATCTTTCAGCCGTCGATGCTCGGCGATCCCGCGGGACGCCTTCAAAAGCGCTATATCAATCCTTTACTGCAATGTCGAGGCGTCGATGTGCTCAAATGGTCGCCCACCAACCCCGACGATATGCCCTTTATCGATTTGCTAAAGAGTTCCTTTAACCACGACCTTCAACGGCCGCAGAACGAGATGGCGCTTCGGAATAGCTTGTCAGAGCTCTGGATTCAGATTTACGCCAAGGCCGAACCGCTCTTTTCCTCCGACAACGCCTCTTGGATGACCAACCGCGACGTACAGTTCAAGGCAATCCTGGACTATATCCGCGCGAACTATGCAGCCGCTATAGATGTGCCCCAGATGGCATCTGCAGCCGGCGTAAGCGAAAGAGAGTGTTACCGCATTATCGAAGCTTGCGCAGGAACGACCCCGGCGGCATATCTGCGCGCATACCGCGTAAACCGTGCTTGCGAACTTTTGACACACACCACGCGAACGGTCCAGACAGTCGCGCGCCAATGCGGCTTTGCGACAGCAAGCCATCTTGGCCAGGTATTTAAAGAACAAATGGGATGCACTCCTTCGAGCTATCGAGCAGCGAGGCAGAATCTCGATAGCACCAGGCAGAAATCCCGCTAGCCTTTCTTCTGTCACCGCATCAAACTTGCAGGCAAACAACAGAGAGGAGCAATCATATGAAGCACTTTGACCATATCGTATTTGACGTTGATGGGACATTGGCAGATACAGAAGAAAGCGTTCTATCATCGCTTGTCCAGATTGTCCAAGAAGAGACCGGCAAAACGCTCCCCCGACACGAGCTTGAATTTGCCCTCGGCATACCCGGCAAGGATGCCCTTGAGAAACTTGGAATCTACTCGCAGGCAACGTTGGATCGCTGGTGCCAAGTTGCCGCCAGCTTTAAAAGCACCATCAGCGTGTTTCCAGGTTTGCTTGAAGTCATCGCAACACTCGCCGATAGCGGCTGCAAACTTGGCATCGTCTCCTCACGTGCGCGCGACGAATACACAAAAGAAATTGCACCCCTTGGTTTCGATAAGTATTTTGAGCACATCATCCTTGTCGAAGACACAACCGAACATAAACCCGCACCCGCACCCATGCTCGAATATCTCCGGCGTACGGGCGCGAATCCTGGCAACGTCGTCTACGTTGGCGACACCGTCTACGACGAACAATGCGCAACTTCGGCAGGGGTCAGTTTTGCCAGAGCGGCATGGGGATCACACCAAGACATCCCAAACGCCACCTACAACCTCAAAACCCCCAACGACCTACTAACCCTAACAACCAAATAACCCACGCGTCCCACCCTTTCAGCCCCAACACCACAAGGGCGATTGAGCAGAACGGCTTGGGCGGGTCCCCGTACTTAGTTTCCAAAATCATTCCGCAGCGCGAAGGCTTCTTATTATTTTCCGCCCTAACGCCACAAGGGCGACGACCTCGAGTAGGTCAACCTGGGAGGGACGAGGGCTTAGTTCCCCAATCTTTCCGCAGGGGGCAAAAAGCCTCGCCGCACGAAGTGCGCAGCGAGGCTTTTTGCATGCCCGAGGACGATTGGGGAACTAAGCCCCCGTCCCTCCCCGGGATATGTAGCGAGTCGGAGTACCCTTGCTGTTACTCTGCCTTGCCCACAGAGTTGAGGTTGGTCATGCGGATCTTAACCAGCTCGGTGATCTCGCGCATGCCCTCCTTGGCCGGCTTCTTGGGATCGAAGCAGGCGGGGTTCTCGGCCATGTAGGCCATGAAGCCCTTGGTGAAGGCCTGACGCAGCTCGGTAGCGTAGTTAACCTTGCAGATGCCGTTCTTCACGGCCTCGGCAACCTGCTCATCGGGCACACCGGAGGTGCCGTGCAGGACCAGCGGCACGTCGACGGCGTCGCGGATGGCCTTGACCACGGACTGCTCGATGTGCGGATCGCTCGTGTACACGCCGTGGCTGGTGCCAACGCCAATAGCGAGGGAGGTGCAGCCAGTGCGCTCGACGAACTCCTTGGCCTCGGCAGGATCGGTGTAGGGGCTCTCGCCCTCAACCGCGGGACCGTCGTCCTCCTTGCCGCCGACCTTGCCGAGCTCAGCCTCGACGGGCACGCCCATGGCGCGGCCAGCATCGGCGACGGACTTGGTCAGGGCGATGTTGTCCTCGAAGGACTCGTGCGAGCCGTCAATCATAACGGAGGTGTAGCCCGTGCGGAAAGCCTGCATGCAGCGGTCATAGCCATCGCCGTGATCGAGGTGCAGAGCGACGGGCACGGAAGCGCGCTCGGCGGCAGCCTTGACCATGCCGTAGAAGTAGTCCAGACCAGCGGTCTTGATGGTGCCCGGGGTGGTCTGCATGATGACGGGGGACTTGGTCTCCTCGGCAGCGGCCAGAACGGCCATAACAAACTCGAGGTTCTCGACGTTGAACGCGCCGACGGCGTAGTGGCCGGCCTGAGCGTCCTTGAGCATCTTTTCGGTGGTAACAAGTGCCATGAGCGTTTGCTCCTCTCCCTCGCCCGCATCTGGACATCGGGCGTAGTTGTTCACAAGGCGTTTTACCTTGCGTTTTGCTGCGCTCATTGTATGAAATTCAGCGGCTTTGCACGTGCGAGATATTGTCATCGCGCGAGGTTCAACCTTCATTTTTGAAAAGCAAACGGAAGGGATCGAACCCGAGCGCGCGTGTTCGATATTGAGTTTTGAGCCTTGATCGTCTTTCTTTTATAGAAAAGATAAGTAATCGAAAGGTATTTTCTTACTCAAAAAGAAAATGAACGAAAATAGAGTCAACACAATTCCTGCAAATTTCAGACGATGATGGAGCAGATATGGCCCACGCAACAACCCGAGCTTTCGCCGACGAGCGTCGTTCCGCCATCATGGAGATGCTCGATCATAATGCCTCGGTGCAGGTAGCAGAAATCGCCCAGACCTTTGGCGTGTCCTCCGTCACCGCCCGAGCCGACCTGGACGCGCTCGCCGAAGCAGGCAAGCTGCGCCGCACGCATGGCGGTGCCGTATCGCTCCACAAACGCCTGACCGTTTCCACGCAGGATCGCCGCATCAATGTCAACGTCGCCGCCAAGCAGGCCATCGCGCAAAGCGCCATTGAACTCGTCGGCAATGGTGACACTCTGCTCGTCGACTCGGGCACCACAGCGCTCGAGTTCGTCCGGCTCCTCGACCAGCGCGATGGCATCACCGTCATCACGGCCGACATTACCATTGCCGATTACATCGACGAGAGCATGCCCTTAGTCGATGTCGTCATGCTGGGCGGGGCACTGCGCAAAGGCCATCGCTATCTGCACGGCCCACTTACCATGCAGGCGCTCCAAATGGTCCACGCCGATCTTGCCGTCATGTGCCCTGGCGCTTTTGTTCCCGGCTGCGGCTTTACGACCGACTTTCCGCAGATGGCCGAGACCAAAGCGGCTATGGTCGGTGCCGCTCGTCAAAGTGTCGCCCTCATGGACGCCAGTAAGGTCAACGGACGTGGCATGTACCGCTTTGCCGAGCTGACCGACGTCAACGCCATCGTAATGGACCGTGACCCCGATCACGCCGTCGCCATCTCAATCGCCGAGATCGCCGACGACACCCGCCCAAATCTCGTCATCGCCGGCGCTTAAACAAAAACCACCACAAAGGTCTCCTTTGTGGTGGTTGAGCATCAGAAGTGAATGTGTCGCTACTTGGACAGCTCGTCGGCGAGAACCTCGATCTGAGCGCGCGAGGCGTCGTTGAGCGAACCCAGGACGGTCACCTTATTCTGCGTCAGCGTGATGTCTTTCATACCCTCGAGCTCCTTGGTCATAACCTTAGCGGCGGCAGGTGCCCAGGAACCGGCCTCGACGAGCGCCACGGTGCGGTTCTGGTAGGCATGCTCGGCGAGCGTGTGGATGAAGGTGCTCATAAACGGGAAGATCTCGCCCTGATAGGTGATGGAGGCGAGCACCAGACGGTCATAGCGGAACGCGTCCTCAACGGCCTCGGCCATGTCGTCGCGAGCCAGGTCAAAGACGGAAACCTTCTGGCCGCGAGCCTCAAGCGCAGATGCAAGCTCCTCAACGGCAGCCTTCAGATGGCCGTAGACGCTCGCGTAGGCAATGGTGATGCCCTCGTCCTCGGGCTGATAGCTCGACCAGGTGTTGTAGGTGTCGAGGTAGTAGCCCAGGTTCTCGGTCAGCACGGGGCCGTGGAGCGGGCAGATGATCTGGATGTCCAGATCAGCGGCCTTCTTGAGCACGGCCTGCACGAACTTGCCGAACTTACCAACGATGCCAAAGTAGTAGCGGCGAGCCTCGCAAGCCCAACCCTCGGGATCCTCGATGTCGTTAGCGCCAAACTTGCCAAAGCCGTCGGCACTAAAGAGCACCTTGTCGGTAGACTCGTAGGAGAAGATCACCTCGGGCCAGTGAACGTTGGGGGCGCCGACAAACGTTAGGCTGTGACCGCCCAGATCGAGCACGTCGCCCTCTTTGACGACCATCTTGCGCTCGGGGTAGTCGGTGCCAAAGTAGTTGACCATCATGCGGAAGGCGCCCATGCTGGCCACAATCTGTGCCTGGGGATAGCGCTCCATAAAGGCGGCGATGCCGGCGGAGTGATCGGGCTCCATATGGTGAACGACCAGGTAATCGGGCGTGCGACCGTCGAGCACGGCTTCGATGTTACCGAGCCACTCGTCGACAAAACCGCCGTCGACTGAATCGGCGACAGCAATCTTTTCGCCCAAGATAACGTAGCTGTTGTATGCCATACCGTTCTCGGACACATCGTACTGGCCCTCGAACAGGTCAATGTCGTGATCGTCGACGCCAACGTAGCGGATATCCTTGGTGATCTCCATCAGGCAAAGCCTCCTAGATAGACAAAAGAACCCGTCTATCATAACACTCGGCTGCATCCCAACAGCTATCTGCCGGCATCCTTACCGATTGTTATTGAAATGCGATAAATCGCCGTTTATCAGCACAAACTATGCGCGCGGTATCGCCGTGCTATGTCGAATGATGAGTTGTCCGGGAATACGAATGGCAACGGTTTTGTCCGCCGCACCCGCCTCGGGAACCGCATGCTCGAATACCTCGCGTCCGCGCTGATGTAGATCGAATCGCACGGTCGTGAGCTCGTTGTGTGCGACAAAATCATCGAGCGAATCGTCGACGCCCACCACGCTCACGTCCTCGGGCACGCGCAAGCCGCTATCGCGCAGCGCTGCAATAGCGCCGTTTGCCATCTGGTCGTTTGCCGCGTAAATCGCCGTCATGGCGCGGTCATGCTCGGCCAGGTACCTGCCGGCCTCGTAACCGCTGTTAGCAGACCAGTCGCCCTCGAGCGGCTCTGCCGGCTCGATGTGTTTACGCTCGAGCGCATCCTGCCAACCGGCGCGACGAAATTGCTCGTCGACCGAGAACGACGGGCCGCCAATATAGCGAATCTGCTCGTGCCCCAGCTCAAACAGATGGTCCATAAGCAACAGCGAGCAGCCGTAATGGTCGGAATCGACTGTGGTCACGCGCGGATGCGCATACATGGTAACGATGACCGTGCCAATGCCCGGCAGTGGATCAAACGTCTCAAAATCGGGCGCCATACGGCTCATGCCGATGATGATGCCGTCCACGGGCAGCGCAGCCATACGACGCGTTGCCTCGGCAAGCGAGAACTCCTCGGTCTTGGACATCTCGACCAGCGTGATGGCGCAATTATGCTCGCGAGCAGCGCTGGCGATGCCGTCGATCATTGAGAGGTTGCCAAACTTGGTGACATCGTTGACGCACAGACCGACCGAATGGTAGCGGCCGTCGCGCAGCGAGCGACCGGCATAACTCGGACGAAAGCCGAGCTCTTGCATAGCGGCTTGCACGCGCTGGCGCGTCTGCTCGTTAACGTTGGGCAAGCCGTTGGCGACGCGCGAAACCGTCTGCTGCGAAACGCCAGCAGCGCGGGCGACGTCGGCCATGGAGACCGGACGCGTACCTGTATCGTTGGACGGGCGCCTTGCCACAGGATCACCTTCACCCTTGCGAGATCTGAATAGCGTGCATGCCGGCCCGGGCAGAAACACACCCCGCGCCGAAGCCCGCTATCGTCGAACGCATGTTAACGTACTCTACTTTTTCAATCCGCAACTCTTCTGCTCTATAAGTCCATACGGCAATACCGTTCACGGCTGAATTTCTACCGATTACCAGATTCTCAAAAAGTGATAAGTGTTGTGTTATGAGTACGTTAACATAGCCCGTAACGTGCGGCATCGTGAACACTTGGTTCATGCCGCTTCAAGTTGTTAACGTACTCATAACGACGCAAAACTCACCCGTGCGCGCCAAGGAAAGGACTCCCATGACCACCCCCGACGAAAAGACATTCGCCGCCCTCACCAAGCTGTTTGAGGAGGAGTTTGGCCCCATCGGCGACCGCCAGGTGCTCTATGTGCACGCGCCCGGCCGTTCCGAGATCAGCGGCAACCACACCGATCACGAGGGCGGTCACGTTATCGCCGGCTCGCTCGATGTCGCCGTCGACGGCATCGCCGTGGCAACCGATTCCAACAAGGTCCGCGTCGCCGACGAGGGCTACCCCACGTTTGAGATTACCCTCGACACGCTGAATGTTCAGGAGTCCGAGAAGGGCACGTCCGCAAGCCTCGTGCGCGGTATGGCCCACGAGGTCGCAGCGCTTGGTGTTGAGCCCCAGGGCTTCGACTTCGCCTTCACCTGCTCCGTCCCCTCGGGTGGCGGCCTTTCCAGCTCTGCCGCCGTCGAGGCCGCGTACGGTCGTGCCATGGAGGCACTCTGGGGCGCGCCCGCCATTGAGCCCGTCACGCTCGCCCAGATGAGTCAGCGCACCGAGAACAACTACTACGGCAAGCCCTGCGGTCTGATGGACCAGGCCGCTGTGTGCCTGGGCGGCCTTGCCTACATGGACTTTGAGGACCAGGCCCAGCCTAAGACCCAAAAGCTCGAGCTCAACTTTGAGGATCACGGTTATGCGCTTGTGCTCGTTAAGGTTGGCGCCGACCATGTGGCAGCTACCGACGACTACGCCGCCGTTCCGCGCGAGATGCAGGACGTCGCCGCCGAGTTTGGCAAGGCACGCCTGTGCGAGGTCGACGTTGCCGACTTTGACGCTAAACTCCCCGAGCTGCGCGCCAAGCTGGGCGACCGCGCCTGCCTGCGCGCCGTTCACTACTGGTACGAGAACGGCCTGGTCGACAAGCGCTGGGCAGCGCTCAACGCTGGCGACATTGACCAGTTCCTGGCCCTGACGCGCGAGTCCGGCGCCAGCTCTGCCATGTACCTGCAGAATGTCGTTGCCAAGCTGGGATCTGAACAGCCTTCCATGTATGCCTTGGCGCTGGCCGAGCACGTGCTCGACGGCCGCGGCGCCGTTCGCATTCACGGTGGCGGCTTTGGTGGCACCATCCAGGCCTTCGTGCCGCTCGATCTGGTCGACACCTTCATTGCCAAGATGAACGGCTGGCTGGGCGAGGGCTCTGCCCGTCACTACGCCATCTCTGACAAGGGGGCTTATGCGGCATGGCTGTAATGACCGACGTGCGCGAGGCTGCGCAGAACCTGATCGAGTACGCCATCCACCGATCGATGATCGGCCAGGACGATCGCATCTGGGCATACAACACCATTCTGGAGTGCATCGGCGTTACGGGTCCCGCGCTCGATATGGCCTGGGCGCTCCAGGTTGAGAAACTCTCGCTCTTGCACCCCAATACCCTGCCCGACTTTGATCTTGAAGGCACGCTTGCCGCGCTTTCCGAGGCCGCCGTTACCAACGGTGCCGCCGAGGACACGGCGTCAGGCCGCGACCGCATCGCCATGCGCATCATGGGTGCGCTCATGCCGAGGCCTTCGGTTGTAAACGAAGAGTTCAACGGACGTATGGGCGTCAACGAGCCCCGCGCCGCGACCGACTGGTTCTACGGCCTGTGCTGCGACGCCGGCTACGTGCGCCGCGCCGCCATCGCGCGCAACATCAAATGGAGCACCCCCACCAACTGGGGCGATCTTGAGATCACCATCAACCTGTCCAAGCCCGAGAAGGATCCGCGCGATATCGCCGCGGCAGGTGCCGCCAAGAACACGGGCGAGAAGTATCCCGCCTGCCAGCTCTGCATCGAAAACGAGGGCTATCCCGGACGCTCCGCCGCAGCCGACGGCGGCGCTCACCCCGCTCGCCAAAACCTGCGCATTATCCCCATCCAGCTCAACGGCGAGCGCTGGGGCTTCCAGTACAGCCCGTACGCCTACTTTAACGAGCACTGCATTGCCATGAGCTCCGAGCATCGTCCGATGCACGTCGACCGCAAGGGCCTGACTTGCCTGCTCGACTTTGTGGACCTGTTCCCGCATTACTTCATCGGCTCCAACGCCGACCTGCCTATCGTGGGCGGCTCGATTCTGTCGCACGACCACTTCCAGGGCGGCGCGCACGAGTTCCCCATGATGCATGCCACCGAGGTCTCGCAGTTTAGCATGCCCGGTTTTGACCAGGTCACCGGCACTGTGCTGCAGTGGCCGCTCTCGGTGCTGCGCCTGCGCTCGCATGACCGCGCTCAGCTGCTCGACGCTGCCGAGAAGATTATCCTCGCCTGGCGCGAGTGGACCGACGAGTCTGTGGGCGTTATCGCGCACACGGCCGACGGCGTAGCGCACAACACCGTGACGCCCGTCATCCGCCGCGTCGACTCCCGCGGCAACGCCGGCGGCGAGATTTACGAGGCCTACCTGGCGCTTCGCTGCAATATCACGACCGACGAGCATCCGCTGGGCGTTTTCCACCCGCATGCCGAGTATCACCACATTAAGAAGGAGAACATCGGCCTGATCGAGGTTATGGGCCTGGCTATTCTTCCGCCGCGCCTGGTTCCCGAGCTCGGTGCTGTCCGCGAGCACCTGCTGGCAGCCAAAGCCGATACCAGCTACGACCTTGCCAGTGCGCTCGAGGGCGACGACCTTTGCCGCAGCCATGCCGCGTGGGCCGAGGACGTCTATGCCCGCCGCGCCGACGAGCTTACGGCGGATAGCGCCATCGGCATCCTGCACGAGGAAGTCGGCGTAGTGTTTGGCCACGTGCTCGACAACGCCGGCGTCTTTAAGTGGGATGAAGCCGGCCGCGCCGCCCAACAGCGCTTTATCGACTCGCTGTAATGATTCCTTTGGGGACGGAGGAAAACGGATCATTTCGTCTTCAAGACAACGGCGCCCGCCGGCAACATTGCCAGCGGGCGCCGTTTTTGCGTGTAGTCATTGGGGACGCTCTTAAACGACTAGTCAAACAAGAACGTCCCCAACGACTAATGACTCGAGCGTGGAAAATCTCCCACTTTGAGCTCGCATGGGCACCAAAAGCAGGAGATTATCCACGCTCATTCTATTAGGAGTCGCAACCGCTACAACTCTACGACCTCAACGTTGCTGTAGATCTCGTCCCAGCGGTCCATGACCAGGTGGCCGGTCTTGGGATCCATGGCGTTGAGCTTGCCGCAGGTATTGGCGGTCTTGAGCACCGTGACGTCGTCGGCACCAGCAGCAATGGCATGCGCAAAGCCGGCGATGGTCGAGTCACCGGAACCCGTCGCGTTCACAGCCGCAATCGCGGGCGTCTTGGCGCGGAACGCGCGGCCCTCATGGAAGCCCGCCGAACCGGCAGCGCCCATCGAGACGACGACCCAGGGAATACCGGCAAAGCGGCCATCGGCGGCAAGCGCCTCGCGCAGGGCATCGACATCATCGGTCGTAAAGGACGTACCCAGCAGGCCGTTAATCTCGGTCAGGTTGGGCTTCACGAGCTCAGGCTTAGCGTCAGATTCCAGCGCAGCCTCCAGCGATGCACCCGAGGTGTCGAGCAGCACCTTGGCGCCCGCCTCCTCGGCGATCTTGACGAGCTCGGCATAGTAGCCAGCATCGACGCCGCGCGGCAGCGAGCCCGAAAGCGTCACAACATCCGCCTTCGCTGCAAGCTCGGCGAACTTAGCCGTAAAGGCCTCGAGCTCGGCGGGAGCGATCTGCGGGCCGCTCTCCAGCAGCTCGGTCTGATTGCCCTCGTGCAGGATATTCAGGCAAATGCGCGTCTCACCGGCGATGGGCACAAAGTCGTTCTTGACGCCGTCGGCATCCATAAGCTCGGCCATATAGGCACCCATGTGGCCGCCGAGCAGGCCGGTCGCGAGCACATCGTCGCCCAACTGCAGCAGCACACGGCTCACGTTGAGGCCCTTGCCGCCAGCGGTCTTTTCAGGCGTCACGCGGTTCACGTCGTCGATGATCAGCTTGTCGAGTTGATAGCGCGTATCGATCGACGGGTTCATGGTAACGGTCAGAATCATGTTGAACTCCTGTTTCCGGGGCACGACACGCGCGGCCCCAAACATACGATAACTCGTTAAAGGATCTCGATCTCAAAGCCGCGGATGACGGTCTCCCCTGGCTTGGCCACCAGGCAGCCACGCTTGTGCTCCAGAATATCGTCCTCGTCGGAGCAGGTGGACAGACCACCCCACGGCTCAACTGCCACAAAGTCGCCCTCGGGCTTGCTCCACACAATCAGGTACGGCATATCGGGGAACGTCAGGCGCACGCCCTTGTCCTCGGTTTTCTTGGTCAGCGTAACCACGCGGCTCTCGAGCACGTCAAAGATGGTCTCCGCGAAGTCGAAGAGTTCGTGGGTAAGCGGCAGGTTCTGGCCGATCATGGGGTTCTTGCTGCGATGCTCAACATCAATCAGGCCCGTCGAGGGAACGGCGGTACAGAGCTCGGTGGCCTCGCACCGCTCAAAACGAAGCTCATAGTCGTCATAGGACTCGCCCTCGTCGAGCGGGCACTTAAAGCCGGGGTGACCACCCACAAAGAACGGCATGTCCTCGGTGCCCTCATTGGTCACCTCGTACGACACGGCCACCTTTTCCGAATCGATCGTGTAACGAGCAACGATCTTAAACGGATACGGGTACTGCTCGAGCAACTCGGCATGGTCGGCAGAGCTTAGGCTCAGCGCAACCATGTTGTCGCCCTGCTCCTCGAGCTTCCACTCCTGTTTGCGCGCAAAGCCGTGGCGAGCGAGCTCGACCTCGCGGCCGCCCATGGTCATCGCGCGGCCGTCACGAAGGCCACCGCAGATCGGGAAGCAAATGGGTGCCTGGCCCGACCAGACCGAAGGATCGCCCTGCCACAGGTACTCGCGACCGCTGGCTTTAATCGAAGTGAACGATCCGCCAGCCGTGCTCAGCGCCACACGAATAGAACCGTTATCAAGAACAAACTCCATAGGAGCCTTCCCTTTCTTACGACAGCCCGCCAAGTCAATAGGGCTGATAGAAAACCGACCCGCGCCCCCTCACAGAAACGCGAGCCGTCAATTGAAAAGCTGCAGAATGCCGGGGACCGCCAAGAGCAAAGCACTCAAGCCAAGCAAGCAAACGTGTTATCGGAGCAGCTAGCCGAACCAGAACGCTTCGCAACAACAGCGGTAACCCCACAGGTCACTCAGACATCAGCGAGAAGCCAGCTGGCGAGGCAAGGTGCCGTGAAGCGAGACGGCATTGACCTTCTGGTCATGCCGTCGAAGCTGAGCGGCAGATTGCCCGCCAGATGGCTTCGCAGCGTCAACCGGTCCGGCGTTTGTTAAAACGCCGGAACCCCTTAGTCGTGATACTCGCCGCGGTCCCACTTCTCGAGGAACTCGTCAAAGAAGTGCGGGTCAGCCTGAGCCTCGGCATCGGCCTTATTGCAAGCGTCGATCTTGGCGATCAGGGCATCGTGCTCGGGGGTCTTCTCGTAGGGCTCCTCCAGGAAGGCAAGCATGATGTCGGCCATCAGGAACTCGCCGGTAATCTTGCCGCCAAAGCCCACGATGTTGGCGTTGAGCTCGCGACGGGCATACAGGGCAGAGGTCATGTCGCGGACCAGGGCGCAGCGGGCGCCGGGAACCTTGTTGACGGCGTTGGTGATGCCGATGCCGGTGCCGCACAGGGCCACGCCAAAGTCGGCCTTACCGCTGGCAACAGCCTCGCCCACGGCCTTACCGTAGATGGGATAGTGCGTACGGGTGTGGCTGTAGGTGCCACAGTCGAGCACCTTGTAGCCAGCCTGCTCCAGGCGGTCGGCCAGATAGATCTTCTCGTCCGTAACGATATGGTCGCAACCGATTGCGATGGTCTTCTTCATCAGAACGTCCTTTCGTCTGAATTCACAAGTTGAGGTAGAAGTTCGAGTTCTCGGTGGCTCTCGTTAGGCCATCTTGTTGAGCATGTCGACACGGATCTGGTGACGGCCGCCGGCGTACTGGGCGCGCAGGAACTCGCGGGCGATCTTCTTGGCGACCTCGGTGCCCACAACGCCCGGGCCCATGGTGACCATGCGCGAACCGTTGTGCTCGCGGGTCATGTAAGCGGAACGCTCGTCGGAAATGTTGGCGACGACCATGCCCTTGATCTTGACGGCGGCCATATAGGAGCCGACGCCGTACTTATCGAATGCGAAGCCCTGGGAATCCTTGTGCTCCAGCAGGTCCTTGGCAACGGCGGTCGCGGAATCGACAAAGTCCGCGGCAGGGGTCTCGGAATAGTCGACAACCTCGTGACCGTCGGCGATGAGCATCTCCTTGATGGACTCCTTCATCGACATACCGTCGGCATCGGAAGCGATTACAACCCTCATGACATCCTCCTTGAGAGATACGCAGGTGCGTAGTTTCTGTTTGGAAGTGTTGAATCGCGTTCAGGTCCGGGCATCTGAATGTGCGGTTCTTCACTGTTCATGTTTATTTGAACACATTCGAACATCAACTGCAACAATTATTTGTTTGTCTTTGTTCTATTTTGAACAAATACCATTCACGGATGATTGGCGACCGTTTGAGCCCGGCGCAGACGTAGCGACCATGTGTTCAACAAACAAAAGGGCGGCCGAGAACGTGTCTCGGCTGCCCTTCTTACGGTTGATCTTCCAAAGATCGCTTTGCCGCCTACTCAGACTGCCCGCTCTTCTTGGCATGTTTGGACGGAGCGCTCAGAAAACGACCCGTCAGATAGTTCGCGGGACCGGAGATATCGATCCCCAGCAACACGTGTCCTAGCCATAGGAACGCCACGAGCACCAGTAGAGGAATCACGCACGAGGTCACGATCATCACGATGACGCCTTCGATCAGGTCGGTCACCTGCTGCACGATCTTGTCGGTCATCTGCTTGGCACCACTGGTTACCGACGTGACCAGGCTCGAGGCCCCGTCAGTCAACTGCTCGAGCACGTTTTTGGACTCCGTGGCCTCGGCCTTTTTCTTGCTTGCTTTGGAGTTATCGCTGTCTGCCGCACTCGCAGCGTCCGCTGCCTTTTGCTCAGCTTGCTCAATACTTACGCGATACGTTTCATCGACCTTCTGCGACACCCATACGCTCGCGGGCACAAGCGCCATGCCGATCACGGCAACCACCAACACGCGCGTCGCCACACGGCGCAGGACGGCGCTCGTGCTCCAGCGCCCGTGAATGCCAAGCGACACCGCAAAGAGCGCCAACGCAAACGGGATTAAGATGCCCAAGCCAACCGACCACAAAATAGTCAGCAGATATTTCTCGAGGTAGAGCACGGCAAGCACGATGCCCAAGTTGCCCGAAAGCTGTGCGAGCTGCTCAGCGACCGGCGTACCCGTATCACCCGGCAGCGCGGTAATGCCCGCAGACAGCGCCACGCACGAGGCCGTGAGCGCCAGTACGTTACCTTTCTTTTGGTCGATAACCTCGATGGTGGAGTCCCAAGTCTTGGTATCGGCAAAATGCGGACGAGCCACAAAGCCCGACAGCAAGGCCAGTACCACGAGCGCAACGATGATACCGATCTGCAGCTTTTTATTTGCGCACACGACATCGGACAGGCTGGGCTGCAGCTCGGTTACCGTCGTGTGCTCGGTTATCTGGACAGGACGCCCATGAGCCATCTCGTGCGCGTCTCTTTTTTGTATTGACCCGTTATCCGGCATTTGGATACCTCCTCAGTCCGGCGTTTAATGTGAAAGGAAGTATACCCACCCAGCGAAAAACCGAACGGCAAGACGAACGGGCACCAAGACTGTCCCCAATGACTATTTCGGGATGAGTTGCGGTGGAATAGGGATTGTTTTGCGCCCGCCGGTCCCTATTCAGTCCCTATTTCACCGCAACTTGGAGGAGTGCAGAAAAAGCCCTGCCGCGGGTAGCGGTAGAGCTTTTGGAAGGGGACTTGGTTGTGAGAGCTCGTTAGGCGAGCTTAGCCTCGAGTGCGGCGATGCGCTTATAGGCATCGATGGTAAAGCGGGTCTGCTTCTCCAGGATCATGGTGGTCATGAGAGTATCCTGAGCGTGAGCCATGATGAAGGTCATCTCCATCTCGCCGCCGCCGGCCTCCTGCGAAAGCAGCTTGGTCTGCGTGTCGTGGGCGCCGATAAGTGCATCGCTGGCATCCTTGTGCAGCTGCTCGGCCTTCTCAAAATCACCCTCGCGAGCAGCATCGAGCGCTGCAAGCAGATCGGTCTGGGCGTCGCCCGCGTATGCGACAATCTCGAATCCAACCATCGAGATTTCTTCTTTGGTTGCCATATTGCGTTCCTTTCACATATGAACCAACGGAGAGCATCGCGTCCGGGCATACGCGCTGCGCTGTGTATGGCAGGAACATTAACATTCAAACAAAAAAGAACAGCGCAAAACGTAATTTCGAGCTATGAACGGTTGCTTTTCACCCGTGAACGGTTTTTAAACCAATCTGAACATTCTCGAACACAATTAGCGGCAACCCAAACAGGTCCGCACCCTAGCGTACATCGTGCACCGTATCGCCCGCTACGAGCACGCCGGGGATCAGCATGTGTTCCACGCCAGGCGCAACGCCCTCGGCGCCGGCGATCTTGTCGACCGCCCACATGCCGACACGCTTGTTATCAAAGCGCACCGTGGTCAGGCGACGATCGGGCACGATGTCGCCCAGGCTGTCATCGACACCCACCACGCTCACGTCCTCGGGCACGCGCTTTCCGCGCGACTCGAGCCCGCGAATGCAGCCGTAGGCCATGGCGTCGTTGGAGGCATAGATGGCCGTACAGGTCGGATCGTCTGCCAGAGCCTGACCGGCAGCATAGCCGCTCTGCGCCGTCCAATCGCCACGAATGAATCGCGGCGGCTCAATACCATGCGCGCGCAGCGTCTCGCGCCAGCCCTCCTCGCGCTGCATGCCCGAAAGCGAGCGCTCGGGGCACGAGATAAAGTGCACAGTCTTGTGCCCCTGCCCCAGCAAGTACTCGACCACCTGGCGCGAGCAATCGAACTGGTCGTTATCGACCGTCGAGCACAGCGGGTGCTCCAGCATGGTAACGAGCACCGTCTGCATACCGGGCAGCGGCTCAAAGGTGCCAAAGTCCGCCGGCATGCGGTTCATAATCACAACCATGCCATCCACCGGCAGTGCGCTCATGCGCGACGATGCGCTCTCGAGGGTATACGGATGCCCGTCTACTTTAGTGAGGGTGATGGCATAGCCATGTTTGTCGGCCGCGGCGGCAAAGCCCTCCATACGGTCGAGGTTGCCGGTGCCGGTAATGTTGAACATGGCGACGCCGACAGTCTTAAACTTGCCGCGGCGCAGCGATCGACCGGCAAAATTGGGGCGATACCCCAGCTCGCGCATGGCGGCACGCACGCGCTCCTTGGTCTCGGGGCGCACGCTGGGCGAATCGTGCACCGTACGCGAGACTGTCTGCTCCGAGACGCCCGCGAGACGCGCCACGTCCTTAACGGAAACCGATTTTTTAACAGCGGCCATAGGTCGATCTTTCTATGTCAACGATGCCATTGGTGGCACCCTACGCAGTTAAATGAAACGTCTTTAAGTATATCTAACGCCTCCTCCGCCATACGCTCACCACCCAAAACCTACCGTTCACCGACATTTTTGCTTCCCCGAACGGCTTTTGTAGTCCAAATGTTAACGTTGCCATTGTGCAAACACAGAGCCACCGGGCGGCTCAAACGTTTACGCATAAGGAATCGACGGTTCGCAGGCACAGGAACCATCAGTTCGCGTCTTTTTTTGTGTCGCAAAATGGCAACGTCAACATTTTGGCAACCGAACGCCAAAAGTTACCATCGTTGCTAACCCACCGACTCTTAGGAGCATTGCATGGAGCAACTCATCGCCATCATCGAAAAGGGCCAACCCTTTTTCAACGCGATCGCCCGCAACAAGTACCTCAAGGCGATCCGCGACGGCTTTATCTCCGTCATCCCCATCATCATCTTCTCGTCCATCTTCTGCCTGGTAGCCTCGGTCCCCAACATCTGGGGTTTCTACTGGCCCGATGACATCAACAACGCCCTGTGGAAGTGCTACAACTACTCCATGGGCATCCTGGCCATCGCCTGCGCCGCCACCACGGCCAAGCACTTCGCCGACGCCCAGAACCGCGATCTACCCAAGAACAACCAGATCAACTTCATCTCGTGCATGTGCGCAGCCATCATCGGCTTCCTGCTCCTTTCGAGCGACACGATCGCCACGGACGCCGCCAGCGGCTTCAACACCACCTACCTTGGTTCCAAAGGCCTGCTGACCGCCTTTATCGCTGCGTTTGTGACCGGCATCATCTACAAGTTCTTCATCAAGCGCAACATCACCGTCAAGATGCCCGAGCAGGTTCCGCCCAACATCTCGCAGACCTTTAAGGACATCATCCCCTTCTCCGTCTGCATCACCGTCTTTTGGGTCTTTGACATCGTCTTCCGCGCTGCCTTTGGCTTCTGCTTTGCCCAGGGCGTCATCCAGGTGTTCCAGCCCCTGTTCACCGCTGCCGACGGCTACATCGGCCTCGCTGTGATCTACGGCGCCATGAGCCTCTTCTGGTTCGTGGGCGTCCACGGCCCTTCGATCGTCGAGCCCGCCATCGCCGCCGCTCTCGTTGCCAACATGACCGACAACCTGGCTGCGTTCCAGGCCGGCCAGCACGCTTCCGCTGTCCTGACCCAGGGTGCCCAGTACTTCGTCGTCTGCATGGGCGGCACCGGTGCCACGCTCGTCCTGGTCTTTATGTTCTGCTTCCTGGCCAAGTCTCAGGAGATGCGCGCCGTCGGTAAGGCCGCCATCGTCCCGGTCTGCTTTGCTGTCAACGAGCCGCTGCTGTTCGCCGCGCCCATCGTGCTCAACCCCGTCTTCTTTGTCCCGTTTGTCTTTGCCCCGATCGCCAACATCTGGATCCTCAAGATCTTTATCGACTTCTTGGGCATGAACGGCTTTATGTACACCCTGCCCTGGACCGTCCCCGGCCCCATCGGCACCATCATGGGCTTGGGCTTCCAGCCGCTCGCCTTTGTGATGCTCGCCCTCATCCTGGTCGTCGACTTTGTCCTGTACTACCCGTTCTTCCGTGCCTATGACGCCCAGAAGTGCGCCGAGGAGGCCGAGATCTCCCAGGAGGAGCTCGCCGCCAAGAACGCCGAGAAGGCCGCCAAGCTCAACGACGCCTTCCAGGGTAAGGCCGACGCCAAGAGTGTTGCCGCCGGCGGCGCCGCCGAGGCCGTGAAGGCCGACTCCCCCGCCGCTTCTGCAGCATCCGCTGCCGAGGCAACGACCGCCAGCGACCTCAACGGCAAGCGCGTGCTCGTGCTCTGCCAGGGCGGCGGTACCTCGGGCCTGCTCGCCAACGCACTGGCCAAGGCTGCCAAGGAGCGCGGCATCAATCTTGAGACCGCTGCCGAGGCATATGGCAACCACGTGGACATGCTCCCCGACTTTGACCTGGTCGTCCTGGCTCCGCAGGCCGCAAGCTACCTGGCCGACCTTCAGAAAGACTGCGAGCGCGTGGGCAACAAGTGCGTCGCCTGCCGCGGTAAGCAGTACATTGAGCTCTCCCAGAACGGCGACAAGTCTCTCGCCTTCGTCTCCGAGCAGCTTTCGAAGTAAGTAACGCCTAGGGCCAGCCGACCATCCAAGACCGGCTGGCCCTTCGATTTAGACGATTGGATCATCATGTCCGTTAACCCTGCTAGCGTCACCAACCCGCCTGCGCAGTTTCCCGAGGACTTTGTCTTTGGCGGCGCCACTGCTGCCTACCAGGTAGAGGGCGAGACCCGCACTCACGGTAAGGGCAAGGTTGCCTGGGACGACTTTCTGGAAGCCCAGGGTCGCTTCTCTCCCGATCCCGCCTCCGACTTCTACAACCAGTATCCGGTGGACCTGGAGCTGTGCGAGGAGTTTGGCATCAACGGTATTCGCCTCTCCATCGCCTGGAGCCGCATCTTCCCCGAGGGCACCGGCAAGGTGAACCCCGAGGGCGTGCAGTTCTACCACGACCTCTTTGCCGAGTGCCACAAGCACCACGTTGAGCCGTTTGTCACGCTGCATCACTTCGACACGCCGCTGCCCCTCTTTGAGAAGGGCGACTTCCTCAATCGCGAGACCATCGACGCCTTTGTGGACTTTGCCACCTTCTGCTTTAAGGAGTACGCCGACCAGGTAACCTATTGGTTCACTTTTAACGAGATCTGGGCGGACGCCTCCAACACCTACATCGAGGGCACCTTCCCCGGTGGCGTCAAAGCTCATCTGGCCGAGGCCTTCCAGTGCGAGCACAACATGATGCTCGCCCACGCCAAGGCCGTGCTGGCCTTCCACAACGGCGGTTTTAAGGGCAAGATCGGCGTCATTCAATCGCTGGAGTTTAAGTATCCGCTCAACGAGAACGACCCCGCCGACATCAAGGCCGCCAATAACGAGCACGTGCTGCAGAACCAGTTCTTGCTCGACGCCACCTTCCGCGGGGACTATGCTCCCGACACCCTCGAGTGCGCCAACCGCCTGGCTGCCGTCTCGGGCGGCACCATCGAGATCCTGGACGAGGACCTCGAGATTATGCGCGAGGCAGCGCTCTACAACGACTACCTGGGCGTTAACAACTACCAGTGCCGCTTCCTCAAGGCCTACGACGGCGAGAACGACCTGCACCACAACGGCACGGGCGAGAAGGGTACCGGCCGCTGGCGCGTCAAGGGTATTGGCGAGCATGTGAACAAGCCCGGCATCCCCACCACCGACTGGGACTGGATCATCTATCCCGAGGGTCTGTTCGATCTGCTCGTCTACATTAAGCAGCGCTACCCCAACTACAAGCAGATCTTCATCACCGAGAACGGCATGGGCTACAAGGACCCCTACAAGGACGGCTTCGTTGACGACCAGCCGCGCATCGACTACATCGAGCAGCACCTGCGCTGGTTGCTCAAGGCCATGGAGGTGGGCGTCAACGTGGGCGGCTACTTCCTGTGGAGCCTGCAGGATCAGTTCTCCTGGACCAATGGCTACAACAAGCGTTACGGCTTCTTCTACGTTGACTTTGAAACCCAGAAGCGCACGCCCAAGGCAAGCGCCTACTGGTACAAGCACGTGGCGCAGACCCGTCGTCTGGACTAAAGACTAGCGGGGTTGCCTGCCCACATAACCTGTCCCCATTTCTCAGCCGGGGGCGGCACGTCACACGGCGCGCCGCCCCCGGCCTTTGTGTTTGGGCGGACCGGGAGCCGTTTGTCTCGATCTGTAACATCTGACCCGCGGTTTCGGCCCCAACTGTTACAGATCGAGATGAACACACAGGGCAATCCTCTCAGTCTCAATCTGTAACATCTAGCTAAGTTTTTGGGTCCTAGTTGTTACAGATCGAGATGAACACACGAGCCAACCCTCTCAATCTAAATCTGTAACAACTAGCTTGTGTTTTCGCCCCTAGCTGTTACAGATCGAGACAAATAAAATAGACCGGGCTGACAATCTCAGCCGCATGCCCCCTTTTTGGCCGCATTCCACCGATCAGATAAAGATCGTCATATACAGAGGTAGATATATCCTATGCCCTTCAGCCCTGAGCTGTTTTGGGTGAAGAACTATCTCTTCTCCGACTCGTCGTTCGAATCGTCTGCCGAAATCGTCAAGCGAGATTGTTGAATACGATTTGGAAGATTTAACTTCAACAGGAGTGACCCGCGGTTTTCCAGCCGCGTCTTCAAAGCCGCGCGAAACAAGAAAATCAATTTCACGCGTTCTGGGCCGACTCCCCTCTGTTTTGGAAGGCTCCTGCCAGCTGTAATAAAAAAGCGAATGCCCCAGACTCTTAAGCTGCTGCGCCACGATGTTCTCGATTAGCATTCCTTTATTAATTGAAATTCTTCCAAATTGAATGTCTCTATGAACATCCATAAGGTCCGGACCATCATCAAACGCCAAGCTCACGAGCAATCCCGTGTCCGCCATATAGCATTTAAGCGAAGACGCGTCCTCGTGCAGGCGGTAACCCACGCTCGGATCACTGCATAAATAGCAACGGTTAATCAGTCGCGCATCCTCAAGCCAGATTAACGCCGACTCATATGTCTCAAAACGGGACCCCTTCTCCAAGCTGTCAAATTTGAACCGTTTATTTGCCGCAGATAATTGACCCGGAATATCGTCATAAACCGCCCGCGCACGTCTAGCGTCCGAACCTCCAAACTTGGCAATGTCCTCCCTGTACAGTGCGATAATCTGCCGTTTAACCCTGTCGCATCCTCTAAAATCATTCTCTGCCACAAAGGAGTCGACCGACTGAGGCATACCACCGACAAGCATATACTCATCAAATAATCTCATGCACGTCGCATGAACGCCGTCCGGAAGCGCGGTCCGAGATTCGCGCGCTTTACGGATCTCTTCTGCATAAAGATCTTTTCCGGTCGCCCAAAGATACTCCTCAAAATCGAGGGGCTCGAGAGGGATTCTTTCTTCCTCTGACGGTATGACAATGCTATCGACATTCTTTTTGATGGAGACAAGAGAGCCTGTCTCGATGTAATCAAATCTGCCGTCTTCTACAAGATGCTTTATGTATTCGCGCGCGATGGGAAACCGCTGCACTTCATCAAAAATGACCAGCGACTCTCTCGGTTCGAGGGCCTTACCATACTGCAGCTGAAGCATGCGTAAAAAAAGATCGACATCTTCACGATGGTTCAGAAATATATCGAGCGTGGCTTTGCTAGCAGCCGAAAAGTCAATGTACAGATAATCCTTGTATTCATTTTGCGCGAAGCACTTGACGAGCGTCGTTTTGCCAACGCGTCTTGCACCCTCAATAAGCACCGCAGTGCGCCCTTGCGAGCGTTCTTTCCACTCCTGCAGACGATCATATGCCTTCCGTTTAAACATAATCTCACCTCAGCATAATTTACGTGCTAGTTTACAAAAATACCGACCTTCAGATATATCTAATAATACAAAAATGCCGAGCTTTAAATGAGCTTATAGCTACAAAAATACCGACCATTGCAATGGTTGAGACATACAGTAATACCGAGCTTTACGCATAACGGATGCTATGCCTCACCGTAAAACAGCTGCAACTCATCGCACAGGGGAACCTGCAATCTGCACGCGCACCTATTATGCGTCGTGATGATGTAAATACTCCGCAATGGCAGGGGCAAAAGTATCTCCCGCAGCACTCGCTAGCAGATAACCTGCGTATGCTCCTCGATGGCGGCGCGATCCTCATCGTCAATATCCGGCTCGCACACCACGGCGTCCAAATTGTCCAGGCGGCAGAACGTGCAGGAGTCACGCTTGCCGATTTTGCTGGAGTCGGCGATAAGATAGCGCGAACTATCAGGAACCTCGGCGGACGTGCCACTCAAACTCACAATAAAATGCCCCTCCCCGATCGCTCGGAGAAGGGCATCTGCATTGGCGTTCTTGCCAAAATCGACGGCGCGCAAGAACGCGCACCCGTCCGCATCAAGAGTGCGCTACTCGCCGAAACCGCCCTCAATAAGAGCGACCAACGCGTCAACGGCGGCAACCTCGTCGTCGCCCTCGGCACGCAACTCGACCTCATCGTTCTGGGTAATACCCGAGGTCATGATGGCAATCATGGACTTAGCGTCCTTGAAGTCACCATCCTTGGAGGCGTTGCGGACCTCAATCTTCGAGGCAAACTTAGCAGCCTCGGTCGCCAGCGTCGCTGCAGGGCGAGCGTGCAGGCCAGTGGGGTTAACGACCATAACGTTCTTGCTATACATTTCTAACTCCTTCGTCGTAGACCGACCAATTCATTTAGCCCAACGCGCGCGTTAGGCAAGGTAGAAGCATGCCGGACATTACGCATGCATACAACAAGTAGGCCGCGGACAACGTCGCCGCGGCAAATTCACAGGTGACTAGTCCTGATACAGCGGATGCCCCTCAGTGGGAACCACGCGCGTGCCAGCCAGGCAATCGTGAACGCACCGGCGCGCGGGGACGATCAGGAACATGAGCAGAGACACCGCTGTAATAATCATGCCCGCGATTTCCCAGTAATAATTCACGTCAACGCGGGTGACAAGCACCATTGTCTCGCGAATATATCGGGACACCACATACCCGCTGCCTTCGAGCAAAAAGCCAACGATAACCTGACGCCAAATCAAACGTCCGACGGAAGGCAAGCCGCCATCAAGCGTTGCGACACGAACATGCGCGATGCGCTTGCCCGGCGTTTGCCCCGGCCACGCCAGCAACGGAATCAGCACAAAGTATGCGATAGCGGCGAGCACGCACGATAGTCCGACCACGATACCGACGCTCCAGGGATACCCCATTGCCTCAAACACGTACAAGTCGGGGAGCATCGCGTTCTTGTGGGTCAGCGCAAGATAAACCAACACGGCCGGCAAGCCAGAGACAATACCACCCAAAATCCAGTCGATAACGTACGCGTACAAACGCGACAGCGGGGGCGCCGGCAGAATCGAGGATGCATTAGCCTTCGATTCCTTGTGAATCTTGCTCACAGTGCTCGCCGCAGGAGAAGGCATCTGCTCCGCGGTCGCCGCACGCGGCCGTTCCTTGCGCTTTTTAGCCATGCGCTACCTCACATCCAGAATGCGCAGCTGCTTATCAGTATGGTTAAGCGAGCATGCAACGCCGTCTTTCAACAAGACGTCGTCTTCAATGCGCACGCCTCCGACTCCAGGAATATATACGCCCGGCTCGCAGGACATGATCATTCCGTTGTCGAGCACAATCTCACCAGAGGGGTTTAGCAGCGGCAAGTCGCCACCCATGCCGATACCATGACCAAGACCATGGGTGAAATACTCACCGTAACCCGCTTCGTTGATTACACGACGTGCGGCCGTATCCACATCGCGCGCCGCCACACCGCAACGAATGGTATCGATGCCCGCAAGATGAGCATTCAAAACGGTCTCGTACACATGAGCCATCCGGTCGGTCGGGGCGCCCAGGAAGCACACGCGCGTCATATCTGACTGATAACCGTTGATCTGCACACCGAAGTCAATCAGGATCGGCTCATGTGCTTGGACCCGACGGTCGGTAGGACGGCCATGAGGCATGGCGCTGCGCTCGCCGGTGGCAACGATGGTATCGAACGACATTGCCTCGGCACCGGCGGCAATCGAGTAATAGTGCACGAGTGCGGAGATTTCAAATTCAGTCATATCCACGTGCAGCTGCTCGATCACCTTGGCGTACACGTCATCGGCAACATCGACCGCATGCTGGACCGCAGCAATCTCAGCCTCGTCCTTGTGCAGGCGCATCAGCGCCATCTCGCTGCCCAGCAGCGTGGTGCCAAAGCCCAAGCCCTCCAAGTTGCGATACTCCGAGATTGAGATTTCGGACTCCTCGATGCCCACCGTGGCACAGCCGCACTCCTTGAGTGCACGCTCGAGCTCGACCAAATAGCTCTTCCCCTGTTCGTGAACACGGAACTCCAGATCGAACTCGCGACCCTGGGCCTCGTTCACATAGCGGCCGTCCATGATGAGAAAACCGCGGTCACGCGTGATGAGCACCTTGCAACCGCTACCGGTCAACGTGCCCAGGTAGCGCTTCATGGTTTTACTCTTGATCAGCAATGCGTCGAGCTCGTGCTCGTCCAAGAAGGTACGGATATTATCCACATGTGCATTCATCGAACGTAGCGCCTTTCAAAGGAGCCCGACAATGAAGTCTCCCCCATCGCCGGGCTTTCATACTTTCAAAATCAGCAGGTGCAGGCGCCTGCTATTCCACTTGATTAGAAGTCGAGGTCAAGATCCTCGAGCAGAGCCTCGTCCTCAGCAGAGATCTCGGAATGTTTCTCGGCAGCCATACGAGCCTCTTCAGCCAATGCACGCTTCTCGGCAACCTTGCAGAAGGGGTAGTACACGATCAGTGCAAGGACCAGCTGAACCACGTTGGCCGCAATCGAGGTCCAAGACATGTTGGTCAGGAAGCCTTCCAGGAACACACCGACGTAAGGAGGCGTGAAGGTAGAGCAGGGTACCCAGCCCCAGCTCATGAACCAGAACGGGATGGAGGACAGGATGCCGCCGAAGATAACGAACGGGATAAAGAAAATCGGATTCAGAACAATCGGAGCACCGAACAGAATCGGCTCGTTTACGCCGAACAGCGACGGGATGAAAGCGATGCGGCCGATCTCGCGCTGGACCTTGGACTTGGAGAACATGAACCAGATAACAACGCCCATGGTCACACCCAGGCCGGTGAAACCGCCAAATGCGGACATGGGGCCAGGGGTGAAGATGTGGGTAGCGACACCACCGGCCTGAACCGCAGCGATGTTCTCAGCCAGGAACTGCGTGGAAATCGGCTGAACAATCGGCGACAGAACGGAGGGGTGAATGCCGAAGAAGAAGATGAAGCAGCGCAGGATGTGGTAGAAGGTAACCGCGAGCGGGCTGTCCATCGAACCGACGAGCGGGGCCAGGATGATCGAGAAGATCTCGTTGGGCATGATGCCGAAAACGCCCTGACACAGAACACGGATACCCAAGAACAGGCCGATGACGATAGCGGTGACCGGGATGATCTCGAAGGAGCTCGAGATGAAGTCGGGCACGGTATCAGGCATCTTGATGGTGAAGTGACGCTTCTTGCACCAACGGTACACCTCGACCGCGAGTAGCGAAGCGACCATGGCAACAAACAGACCCTTGGAACCCATGCCACGCAGCGCGATGCCGCCGGCCTCGTCCATTTCCATGCCGAGCAACAGGAAGGCAACGAGGGCCATGGACATGGAGCCGGGAGCGTCCAGCTCATAGGAATTGGCCAGGTGGTAGGCGGTAACGACGGAAACGAAGACCGACATCAGGCCCATGGAAACGTTATAGGCCAAATCGAAGTACTGGGTGTTGTTCAGAATCCAAACGGAGATGGGGTTGGTCTCGCCAATCATGTTGGGAATGGCGGCCGGGATCAGGCAGAACGAACCAATCAGTAGCAGCGGGGTCATGGCGATCATGGCCTTCTTAACTGCGGACAGGTGACGTTGCTTGTCCATCTTCTCGGCAACAGGGCCAAGATAGGTGTTCAGCAGGTTTTCGAATTTATCAAAGGCACTCTGCTTTTTCTCTACAGCTTCCGACATACGTCGCATCCTCCACTTCAGGAAATATCAAACAGGGGCTTACTGGTTTGCCTCGGCGGCCTCGCGGGCCATGTCAGCCTTCTTCTTGGCGATGAGCAGCTGCTTAAACACGGTAGCACCGTCCATCTTGCCGTAGGTCTCCTGATCGACGATCACGTATGGGATGTGACGAGGCTCAATCAGGGGCTTGATGGACTCGAGCTTATGGGCGATCTGAGGACCCATAATCAACGCGTCCATGTGGTCGACCTCCTGGTCCAGCAGGTCGGCAGCGATGGCCTTGAGCTCAAAGTCATCGTCGTTGAGCTTCTGGCTGTTGTGGATCGTCTGCTTGATGCGATCCATCAGCATGGTGGTGGAGAAACCACCGGCACAGCACAAAACGATGTTCATCTTTGCCATTGTTTATCCCTTTCTAACGGCAATTGAATACTGTTGGAGAAGGAACGGACCGCAGCGCTCGTAGCGCGCTTCGCTCCTTCGCAGACGTGTTTCTTACGCCTGCTTGGCCTCGGCGTCGCGCTCCTCGAAGATCTTGACGATCTCCTCGATGAGGTCACGGGCGAGCTGAGAGGTCATGTAGTGATCCTGGGCATGGACCATAAGCAGGCTCGCAGCGGCGGCGTTCTCCGCGCCGGACAGGGCCTGGGTAATCACCTCGGTCTGGGCGGCATGGGCGGCCAGATCGGCCTCCTTGGCTTCGGCAAGCAGCGCACGGGCGCCCTCGTAGTCGCGCTCACGCACGCAAGCGAGCGCGGCGAACGCCTTGCCCTTGCTGGCGCCGGCAGAGCCGATGATGGTCATGATTTGCTGTTCGTTGTTTTCCACCGGGATAATCCCTTTCTGCTCGGCGGGCACGTCACCGCTTTGACGGCGCGCCCGATTGAAACCGTTGACTGCCGAAGCGCTACTCGAAGCTCTTAAGCTCCTCATAGGTGACGCGATCGATCGAGGTTGCCAGCGCGCATACCAGATCGACTGCCGCGTCCAAATCGGCACCACGCATGACAGACCACGAACCGTGGCAGTAGCGCAACGGCACGCCGATCACCGTTGCCAGCTTGCCGTCTCCCACTAGATGAGCGGTGCCGGCATCGGTGCCGCCGCCCTTGAACAGGTCACGCTGGAAGGGGATGTTGTTCTTCTCGGCGGTGTCCACGATGAAGTGCAGCAGCTTCTCGTTGGGGACATGCATGCGGTCGTAGTGCACGATCATGGGACCGTGGCCGTTCTTGCGGCTGTTATTCCAACCGCGATCGAACTCGGGCGGATTAGCGATGTCCACTGGGATGACGATATCGGCATCCAGGTGCGCCGCAGCCGTCTGAGCACCACGGCAGCCAACCTCCTCGGAAGAGGAACCGGCGAACCACAGCTCGGCTGCGTGCGGGGTGTTGGCCAGGCGCTTCATGGCCTCGGTCACCACATACACACCGGCGCGGTCGTCGAACGCCTTGCCCAGCAGAATGTCACTCACGGGCTTGAGCTCGCACTCGGCCGCAAAGGTTCCCCAGTCGCCAATCTCAATGCCCAGCTCACGGACTTCTTCAGCCGTCTCGCAGCCAAAGTCGATGTACATATCGGTCGGAGTGCCGTCGGTATCGCGCTTGGCAAACAACACGCCGCGAACTTTCTCGCCGCTACGCGTCTTGATGCGCACAATCTGGCTCTCGACGCTGTTCTTACGCGGGCCGCCCACGCCGATCACATGAACCATGCCGATATCGGAAATATAGCGAACCATAAAGCCGGCCTCGTCCATGTGGCCGGTGAACAGAATGCGGACCGGATTCTCCTCGGTACCCGCGCTCTTAAACATGATCGAACCGAGTTTGTCGTACTCGACGGCGTCGGCGATATCGTCAAGCTCGGCATGCATGATGGAGCGGACCTCGCCCTCGCGGCAAGCGACAGCGTCGGCGTTGCTCAAGGCGAACATAAGCTCCTTGTTCATAGGTAACCCCCCCTTGTGGTCGTATGGCGGCGCCCGTAGTGGCGGCGTCTGTATGCGAGTGTATCGACAGCGCGCCGCAAATGATGTATCCGGGCTTTCACCGTAGCGGTGAAACGGTGAAAGTCCCTCCCCTTTCACCACGGCCGTGCAATTACTGGGGATGGGGCTCCATATGCATCTTTGTCATACTTATCTGCAACATACGCCGCTGATGCGAACCACGCCGGCGGTGTGCGACCCACATCCGCGGGTCGCGCCTATATCGCCGAGGAGGATACCTTATGCCGGTTTACGACTTCGATTCCATGGCTGACCGCTCGCTCGATCACGCTCGCAAGTGGGACCCCGCCATCATCAAGCAGAAATTCCCTAAGGCTGGGGATGACTACATTCCCATGTGGATCGCCGACATGGACTTTGCCGCCGCCCCCGCAATCTGCACGCGTCTGGCCGAGGTAGCCCAAAACGGAGCATACGGCTATGGCTATGCGCACAACGGCTTTTACAACGCTGTCATCAACTGGCAGCGCCGCCGCCATAACAACGAGGTCAAGCGCGAGTGGATCACGCTCGCCTATGGAACCGTCCCGACCATCCACTACCTGTATCAGGCATTCTGCCAGCCCAACGACTGCGTCATCCTCAACACGCCGGTCTACGACCCCTTTGGCTACGCGGCGCACAACAACGGGTTCCGCGTAATCGAAAACCAGCTCATCTATCGCGATCGCACCTATCGCATCGACTTCGACCTGCTCGAGGAACAGATGGATCGTTTCCGTCCACGCGTGCACCTGTTCTGCTCGCCGCACAACCCCGGTGGTCGCATCTGGACGCTCGATGAAATCACCCGCGTCGCCGAGATCTGCCACAAGTACAACTGCTTACTGGTGGTCGATGAGGTTCACTGCGAGCACATCATGGCCGGCTCGTTCATCTCGGCCCTGCAGCTGCCCGAGCGTTATCTGGACAACCTTATCGTACTCACCTCGCCCAACAAGGGCTTTAATCTGGGCGGCCTCAAGACTTCCTACTCTATGATCCCCAGCGAGCGCATCCGCACTATCTTCCGCCATCGCCTGGAGATGAACTCTATTACCTCTCCCAACACGTTTGGCTGCGCCGCCATCATCGCCGCTTACGATGAGTCCGAGGAGTGGCTGGACCAGATCACCGACTATCTGCGCGAGTCTTATGCACAGACCGCCGCCTTCATCGAGGAGAAGATGAAGGGTTGGGAGCTCATGCGTATGGATGCATCCTACCTACCGTGGGTGAACATCGCTGGCACGGGCGCCACGGCAACCGAAATCTGCAACCACATGGCAGCGAAGGCGGGCGTCATCGTGGGCGATGGCACCTTCTATGTCGCGAACGGCGCCGACTTCGTGCGCTTGAACCTGGGCATGCCTCGCAAGCTGGTCATCGAGGCCATGGATCGCATGGCTACCCACCAGCTCATCAAGTAGACCTCGCCCGCGTATCAAAGGCCCTCCTTTCATGCAACGCCCGCCCGAGTATGTGCTCGAGCGGGCGTTGTTATTTATGAGTTGAAATGTCGCGAAGCGACAAGCGAGAAGGCGACCACCCGACGGAGGGCCTTTTTGACGTAGCCACCCCCGCTTGTACGCAAACCCTACGCACAACGCAACAGGGCGTCCAAGAACTCCTGGTAGCTTTTTGCATGGGAGATGGCGCGCACAGCACCGGGCTTGAGTAGCACGCCCGAGATGTAATTGAACAGCTCGCCAAAAAACGCCCGGTCATCACGGGTAATCGACAGCATGATCACCGCATGCACCGTCGCGTTGTTCCACGCAAGGCCGCGCGGGAACAGAGCGACCGAGACGGCAGTGCGCTTGGCGTCCATATCGAGCGGGTGTGGCATCGCGATGTCACAGTATGCACTGGAGCTGATGTCCTCACGCTCCAGTAGGCGCTCAGTAAAATTCTCAAACGCGTAGCCACCCTCGATCAGCGGCGCACTCATCTTGCAAATCGCATCGCGCCAATCGTCAACCTCGGGCTCGATCGCAAAGAAATCCTCGGTGAAGAAGGTGCGCATGCTGCACTCAAGGTTTGTCCGCAGGCGCGCCTTAAGCAGCGCTTCGACACGCTCACGCATCAGCGAAATATCTTGCTTGCTAAAGAACGGAGAGACATTAACCACCGGTACCGGGCAATACCCCGACAGCGGCACGGTTGAAATCACGAGGTCAACGCGCGAGATGTCACCCGCCGCGTCGATGGCAGGCACGATACCCTCAACCACCACACAAGCATCAAGGGCATCGAGGAAACTGTCGATATGAGTCTCGTAGGCGTTGTGACGTGTGCACACCACCAGCGCATGCAGTTTATCGGCATTGGCGCGCTGCCCCTCCACCAAGCACCCCACGTGGAGCGCGATGTAGGCGATTTCGTCTTCGTTGACAGAAACGCCGGTCTCCGCAGCGATGACATCGGCGACAAACACCGCAACATCGTAAATAAACGGTTGACTGCTCTTGATGGCCTCGAGCTGCGGGTTACGCAACAGCATCCCGCAGCGCACGCGGGATAGCATATTGGCCAGATGCAGAGAGAAACGAAGCTCAAACTCGCCATCGCTCAAATTAAGCCCGAATTGATCGTGCACGCGCTCCACAATCGCACCCAACAGCTCGCGCGCATGCCGGTGCTCCGGGTCACTTGGTTCAAAACGATTCGCATGAATCAAGTTTGCACCCAGCATCAAGCGGACGGCATCGCGATCGGCATCGGACACGAGCACAGAGAAAAGGCCCTCGATAGCCGCGCAAACCTCACCCGCCACCTCGTCAAGACCCTCGCGCGCCTCGTTACCGGCGGGCTGAGCCGCCTTGACCGTCGTCGGTACCGACTCGAACCCATTGCTTGTGCGCTCCACGAAGATGGCAATATGTATGATGAGGCTCGAGAGCGCATAGCCGTTGATGTAGAACCCGCGGCGCTTCAGGCATGCGTCGATGCGCTCCTGCAACTGCGCGAGGTCGAGCTTGGGGAAATAGCGATTGATAAGGTCGATTTGGCTGAAATAGTCCTTCGTCTCGTCAAAGATCAGCTGGTTGACCATCTTCTTCTCACCCGATGCACTGCCCTCGATATACAGCGAGCCCGCGCGCGAACGCAGCACCAGGCCGTACCCGGACAACTCTCGTTTGATGGCAACCAGCTCATTATCGAGCGTCGCAAGCGAGATATAGAGGCTTTCCGCCAAATCGGCCGCGCGCACCTTGCGGTGGCGCATCAGCAGTTCAAACAGAATATAACGCTTGCGCGCCTCGGCCGTCTGCGGCACCTCGTTCGCCTGCTGCGACAGCAGCTGCGCCGCTGCTGTGGCATCCTCGATACGATAGCCCTTCGAGCTGGCAACAATCATGCCCTCATGGGTGCGATTAAGCGCGGTGATGTCGCTTTTGACAGTACGGGAAGAGCATCCAACCTGCGAAGCGATCTGAGACGCCGTGGTCCAGGACGCCCCGCTTTCGAGAATACGAACAATTTCCCTGCTTCGATCGGAACTCACGGCACCCTCCTATCATCGTCTCAGATAACTATACCTTCCGTCATAGGACCTGCCAATTTCACGCACATTCAAATCTTTCACCGCGTAGGTGAAATAGCAATCGTGGAAGTGCTGGTTATGCGATGTTGCAGCACGAAAAAACCGCCTATTATCGTAACGACGATGAATGCGCCACGGGAACGGTATCCCCGAGCGCGGCGGACGGGCCACATGGGCACCGGCCGCGACGTATCATACGCCGACATAGAAAAGGAACGCTATGAACATCAGACTGTTCGAATTGCGCGACGACGAGGTTGCCGCCTACATGCGCGCTGCCGCCAATCTTCCAGCAGGCTACTCCATCTCCTTTGACACTCAAATCCTCTCCGAAGCTAACATTGACTCCGTTGCAGGCTGCGAGGGAATCATCATCAACAACAAATCCGTGATGTCCGCCGCTTTGGTGGAGCGCGCGCACGAGCTGGGCGTTCGTTACATCGCTATCCGCTGCGTCGGCTTCAACCACGTGGACGTCAAGCGCGCCCAGGAGCTGGGCATCAAGGTGTGCAACACCGCCTATCCGCCCTACGGCGTTGCCGAGTTCACCGTTATGCTCATCCTGATGGCCTTGCGCCGCTGCAAGGCCGCCATTTGGCGCCAGCAGGTGAATGACTACTCCCTGGACGGGCTGCTGGGCCGCGAACTGCGCACGCTGACCGTGGGCGTGGTTGGCACCGGCCGCATTGGTCGCACCGTCATCGACAACCTCTCCGGCTTTGGCTGCAAGATCTTGGCCTACGATCCCTACCCCAATGCCGAGCTGGCAAACCGCGACAGCCTCGAGTACGTTGACATGGATACGCTCGTTGCCAACTCCGACGTCATCACCCTGCACGTGCCCCTCATGGACTCCACCCGCGGCATCATCAATGCCGATGCCATCGCCAAGATGCGCGAAGATGTGACCATCGTCAACGTCTCGCGCGGCGAGCTCATCGATACCGATGCCGTCATCGAGGCGATTGAGTCCGAAAAGATCGGTGCGCTTGCTATGGACGTCTTCGAGGACGAAGTGGGCATCTACCATGAGAACCGTATGCACGACATTCTTGCCAACCGCAAGATGGCTTACCTACGCCAGTTCCCCAACGTGCTGCTCACCAACCACATCGCGTTCTACACCGATATCGATGTAAACTGCATGGTCGAGCAGGGCGTTGCCGCTGTTCCCGCTATGGTTGAGGGTACCTGTGCCACTCAATTGTAATCACACCCATTCAGCGCGATAGCGCACCGTAGCCCCCGTCGGAACTTAGGTCCGACGGGGATACTTTTGTTCTTGGGCTTTGCCTTCTCAGCATGATATGGGCTCATAACTCGTCGCAACGCGCCAGCGTGCAGAGCAATCTGGCAACGAAGGCGATGAACACACCACCGGATGAACTGCATCCTGGCCTTTTTGTTTTTAGAATCGTGTTGAGCGTGTCACTTGCCCCTGCTTGCAAGCCTGCTCCACCGGCCGCCGCGACTATCGCGCGCGATTGAGCGCCTTACCAATCCCGATTGCATGGGCGCTGCGTCCATGCGCCTCTTTCCGTGTGGCGGATACGACCTTCCCGGTGGATGCCCCACATCCTTGGTCGTATCTGCCTTTTTTGCTTTTGAGCGGCCCGCGCCGCACGTTTGTCTCAATCTGTAACATCGAGCCGGGTTTTCGGTCCCAGCTGTTACAGACCGAGACAACTTAACGGTACCGATTTTTTGATGCGCCGTGGTACAATTATGTCCCAACGCAAAGGAGGTACCTATGCCCACCTGTGTGCCCGTCCGAGACATGAAGGACACCGCTGCATTTACCGCGCTTGTTGAGTCCGAGCGCGACGTCACCGTAACCAAGAACGGCTACGAGGCCATGCACTGCATCAGCAGCGACCAGTATCGCCTCATGCAAGAAGAAATCGCCAAAGCCAAGCTGCTGTCTCGCATGATGTTGGCAGAAGACGAGATATCGCAAGGCGACTACAGCGACTACGACTCCTTCGCGACCTCGATACGAGACAAATATGACCTATAACGTCGTAATACTCAAAAGCGCACGATACGAATACGAGAGTATTGTCGGATACCTTGCTCAAATCCTCATGAATCCACGTGCAGCAGGCAATTTTGTTGCTGAGTTTGAATATCAGCTTGATCTGCTTCGCGAGCAGCCGCTCCTACGGCCTCTCTCCCATATACGAGAGCTGGCGGCACGCAATTATCGATCGTTTCCCGTCAACAACTACGTGTGTCTTTACAAGTGTGAGCGCGATACGATCTATATCGCCCATGTCTTTCACCAGTCACAGGACTACGCCCGCCTGGTCTAGCCCGGCAGCACGAGCTAGCAGATGACCTGCGTGTGTTCCTCGATGGCGGCGCGGTCCTCGGCGGCGATACCTGGCTCGCACACCACGGCGTCTAAATTGTCCAGGCGGCAGAAGGTATAGAAGTCGCGCTTGCCGATCTTGCTGGAGTCGGCGATCAGATAGCGCGAGTCGGCCTTGCTAAAGGCGAGCTGCTGGATGCGGCCCTCTTCCATGTTAGACGTGGACACGTCGCCGTTCAAAATGCCGTTGGCGCCGATATAGGCTGCGTCGATTCCCAGCGCGCGCAGGGTATCCTCGGCCATGGGCCCCACAAAGGCGGCGGTGCGGCGGCGATACATGCCGCCCACGAGGCACAGGTCGCAGTCTTCGCGCGCCTCGAGCAAGTTAAACACCGAAAGCGAATTGGTCACAATGCGCAGGCGAAACGCCGGCAGCATCGAGGCCATCTGCTCAACCGTGGTGCCCGTACCCAAGAAGATGGTCGAGCCTTCCTCGATAAGCTCCACAGCGCGGCGTGCGATCTGCAGCTTTTCCTCGGCATGCTTGGTGCGCTTTTCACTGTGCGAATACTCATGGCGCAACATAGCGTGGGGACGGCCCTGCGCACTGCGGGCTCCGCCGTGCACGCGCTCGATCTCGCCCAGGCTCGCAAGCTCCTCAAGGTCGCGACGGATCGTCATGTCCGAAACGCCCAGCGCATCCGAGATCTCCTTGACCGAGACCGTACCCTGCTCCTCGAGCAGCTGACGAACCTTATCCTGTCGCTCTGCCTTAATCATTTTTACTCCTTTGAGTGGTTTTGTTCGCATTTATAGTAATCGAACATTTATGCTCACTCACCCTAAACGGTCGGTTTTTCCCGGTGAACGGTAGGATAGTAAACGCCAAACGTTGAATATCGAATGTATCCGACACATCAACTTCAGCTATACATAGGCAAAAAGCTGCGATTTTAAAATCATTTCAATCCAATGTTGCCTCAATAAAGCAAATTGAACTTTGCCGAACAATAGAAAACAGATTGACACACTAATTCTCTTAGACTTAAATAACAGGGAACTTAAACAAACAGATTCGAACATGTTCGATCTGCATGGAACGGAAGGAGTTGCAGACATGTCCGCAGAGAGCAATCTGTTCTTCGAAGACACCGTGTTTGTTTGCGACCGCACCACGCAAGAAGAGGTCTTTACCGAGATCGCCAATAAGCTGTCACTCAAAAACTATGTGGCGCCCGCGTTTCTCGAGAACATCATCGAGCGCGAAAAGGGCTACCCCACCGGCATGGATATGTCTGTCGTCGACCCCGAGTTGCCCAGCTTTGCCGTTCCCCATACCGAGGTCGAGTTTGTTCACACCCGTCGTATCGTGCCTGTCAAGTTAACGACCCCTGTCGAGTGGCACTCTATGATCGACCCTTCGCAGACCTTCCCCGTCTCGTTCCTCTTCATGATTCTCAACGACGACAAAGAGGCACAGGTGGGCATCCTCGCAAAGATCATGGACTTTGTTAACGCTCTGGGCACCGATCGCGTCAAGGAACTATTCTCTATGACCCACACGAACGCTATCTACCAGTTCTTGGTCGACAACTTCCCTGTCGACTAGCCAATTACCCTTAGGAATCCGCGGAATAACCCGCATAGAGAAAGGAATTCATCATGATTAAGGTTCTCGCAGCTTGTGGCGCCGGTGTTAACTCCAGCCATCAGATCAAGGACGCCATCGAGTCCGAGTTCAAGAATCGCGGCTACAACCTGCACTGCGACGCCGTGATGATCAAGGACGTCAACGAGGAGATGCTCTCTCAGTACGACATCTTCGCACAGATCGCCAAGACCGACTTTGGCTTTGAGGTTAAGACCCCGATCGTCGATGCTGGCCCGATCCTTTACCGCATGCCTGCCATGGCTAAGCCGGTTTACGACAAGATCGAGGCCATTATCAAGGAAAAGGGCCTCAACTAATCTTTTGCAGCTTCGCTCTGCGCAATTTTTGGCTTTAAGGAAGATGACGACCGGGAACGGCATCTTCCTTTTTTAAGGCAACATACGGAAAAGGAAATTCTCTTTTAGGAAAGAGGGAGACATGGACGCAGTAATCGGGTTTGCTAATGCCGTCTTTCAGCCGCTGATCGACCTTGGCGCAGCCCCTATGATGACCATCGTTTTGACGGTTATTGCCCTTCTCTTCAAAGTTAAGTTTACCAAGGCCCTCGAGGGCGGTCTTAAGCTCGGCATCGCCATTACCGGCATCGGCGCCATCATCAACATTCTGACGACGGCTTTCTCGAGCGCCATGACGACGTTCGTTGAGTCCACCGGCCTTCAGCTCACCGTTACCGACGTGGGTTGGGCACCGCTGGCCACCATCACCTGGGGTTCTCCCTACACGCTGTACTTCTTGATGGTCCTCGTCATCGTCAACATCGTGATGATCGTGCTCGCCAAGACCAACACTATCGACGTCGACATCTTTGACGTTTGGCACCTCGCCTTTGTCGGCCTTGCCTGCATCTACTTTGGCGCCAACATCGTCGTCGCCACGCTGCTCGTCGTCTTCGTCGGCGTTATGAAGATCATGAACTCCGACCTTATGAAGCCCACGTTCAACGATCTTTTGGGTGCTCCCGAGGAGAACCCCATGACCACGACTCACATGAACTACATGATGAACCCGCTGGCCATGCTGCTCAACAAGATCATCGACAAGGTGCTCCCCTTCCTCGATAAGTACGACTTCGACGCTGCCAAGCTCAACAACATGATCGGCTTCTGGGGCTCCAAGTTCGCTATTGGTATCTACCTGGGCGTCTTCGTCGGTCTGCTTTCGCACCAGACCCCGCAGCAGATCTGCACGCTCGCCTTTACCGCCGCAACCTGCCTTGAGCTGTTCTCCATGATCGGTTCTTGGTTCATCGCAGCCGTCGAGCCGCTGTCTCAGGGCATCTCCGACTTTGCCAACAACAGCAAGTGGCTCCAGGGCCGTACCCTCAACGTCGGCCTCGACTGGCCCTTCATCGCCGGCCGCGCCGAGATCTGGGCTGCCGCTAACATCCTTGCCCCCATCATGCTGGGTGAGGCACTGCTGCTCGCCAACGTTCCCTTCCCCTTCTCCCCGACTGGCACTTGGAACGGTCTGCTGCCGCTCGGTGGCATCATCGCCATGGGTCTGACGCCGGCACTGCTCGTTGTCACCCGCGGCCGCGTGATTCGCATGGTCGTTATCGGTGCCGTCCTGCTGCCCGTCTTCCTGGGCGCCGGCACCCTCGTCGCCGATTTCGTTACCTTTACCGCGAAGACCGTCGGCGCATTCCCCGATGGCGTTACCGGCCTGATCTCTCAGACCACCATGGAAGGACCTGTCGAGAAATTCCTGGCCTTCTTCGTGGGCAAGGCGACCACGGGCGATGTGACCATGATCATCGCCACTGTCGTTGCCATCGTCGTGTACGTCGCGCTCTTCGCTTGGTATCGCAAGCAGATGATCGCTCGTAACATCGAGTACGCGAAGCAGGACAAGTGCACCCTCTCGCCGCTCACCACCGGCAAGTTTACCGAGGAGGACCTCAAGGCTGCTAAGGAAGCCGAGTCCGCAAAGGCAAACGCCTAACTCATTGCCACATATCCCCTGTGGAAGAAACCCGTCGCATCCCGGCGGGTTTCTTTTTGTTTGTCCACAGTAAGTCAATCATCACTTTTTTGAGAAAAATACCCCCTGCTTTAGTGGGGTGTAGTGATAATCTCGCCTGTTCGCGCTACAGTTTGTCGGAAATACCTCGATGTTAGGAACTAAATGATCACTTCCGAGCTTTTCGGCACCGCACCGTGCGGTACCCCCGTTCATCGTTACACCCTCAACGGGCCCGAGATCTGCGTTCGTATTATGGACTATGGCGCCACCGTGTTGGGCATCGACGTGTCCGATATCCCCGGCAACGTGTGCGATGTGGTGCTGGGCTTCGATAAGCTCGAGGATTACTTTGACAACCCCGCCTGCTTTGGCACGACCATCGGACCTGTGGCCAACCGCACTGCAGGTGCCACGATCACCATCGCCGGCACGGACTGGCATATGCCCGCCAACGAGGGCGCCAACAACCTGCACAGCGATCTTGAGTACGGCCTGCACAAGCGCGTGTGGGACGTTGAGCTCGACGAGGTCCACAATGCCGTGCGCATGACCACCTCGCTTGAAGATGGCGAGCTGGGCCTGCCCGGCAACCGCACCTTTACGGCCGTGTTTACCGTGACGCGCACCGGCTGCTTCCGTATCGAATATGGCTGCGAGAGCGACCGCGCCACGTACGTGTCCATGACCAACCACACGTACTTTAACCTTGCCGGTCATAACGCCGGCATGGACTGCGAGCACTTCTTCGTTGCCAACGCTGCCCATTACCTGCCCATCGATGAGCAGAACATCCCCACCGGCGAGATTGCTCCAGTCGAGGGAACTCCGTTTGACTTTCGCGAGTTGCGCCCCGTCGCGCCTGGCATGGAGGCCGACGATCCGCAGATTAAGCAGGCCCGTGGCTACGACCACTGCCTGTGCATCGATGGCTATCAGTACGGACGTAATCTGCGCCGCGCGATGCACGTCGAGGAGATGTGGACCGGTCGTGAGCTGGACTACTACACCACCGCCCCGGGCGTGCAGCTCTACACCGGCAACTGGCTGGGCGACGAGCACGCCAAGGACGATGCCAACTACGGCTGGGGCGCTGGCTTTGCCCTCGAGGCCGAGATGTACCCCGACACACCACACCAGCCGCTGTTCCCACAGGGCATTGTGGGCCCGGGTCACCCCTACAGCAATGTGATCGAATACCACTTTATGAGGCACTAAGCCCATAACGCAACATATCGCACAGCAGCGCCCGCCGGCACCACCGCCGACGGGCGTTTTTCATCTTTTGGCTCATTTTCGCTGTGACTGTATGAGTGACATATCAAAACTATGCCCATTTACTACGTTTAGCCCGGGGTGCTCGACCATGCACCGGTTTTTGTTAAATTCGCAAGCCGTCTACCTGCGGTTTTGTTTTTCTCAAATTCGACATGCTCGGCGATAGCCGACCAAACGTAGTAAATGGGCATAGTTTTTGACAGGCGGCATCGCGCGCATCCCTCGCAAGGGCAAAATGATCCGTTTTCCTCCGTCCCCAAGGGATCAGTTGAACAGATTGCCAATGGGGTCGGGGGCGGAACTGGGGAGATAACGGATTTCTAGCTCTATGCCGAGCTTTTGCAACTCTTTGAAGGCGGCGATGTCCGTATCGTCTACGGCAATGGCAGGCGTTGCAGAGCGCTTGCCCTCCCTCGCCCGCATATGGCCGATGCTGATCTTGGTTATTGGCACACCGCCCTTAACCAGCGCGAGTGCATCCGTGGGCGACGCCACCATGATGAGAATCCATTGGCGCGGCGTTGCGGTATAAATGATGTCGATGGTCCTTTGCACCGAGAAAAACCGCGTCCAAACGCCTTCTGGCGCCGCCACCCTCATGGGTGCCCATTGGCGCGAATCCGCCGCGATCTCATCGTTGACGATTAAGACAAGATTGGAACCCACGGCTTCGTTCCACAGCTCAACGTCTTGCCCGTAAATGAAACGGTCATCGATACGCGTGAGAAGGATCTTGGGTTGAGCCATGGCTGCCCCATTCTGTTTGAGACCCATACGAGCGGGACGTCGGCCACCAACTCAACAGCAGGTCAAGTACCAAATGGGCACTGCAGACATCACGCCTCTAATATTAGTGCATTTAAAGTGAGAAAAGCCGTCAGAACACTTGCGCGGATGTGCGATGTCCCGTATCATAGACAGCCGTTGGCGCCTCAGTTGCGTCATCACATGGCCGCCAGCGTAGCTCAGTTGGTAGAGCACCGCTCTCGTAAAGCGGGGGTCACCGGTTCGAGCCCGGTCGCTGGCTCCATTGCTCAAGATAGCCGCCTTCGGGCGGCTTTTTTGTTGCCGATTTTGAGTGCGTGCGCGCCAATCCAAGCATCGCCACGTCAACAGCGGCCCACTCGGTGGACTTCGGGTTTAATGCTTAGGGGCGGGGATTTACCAAAGTGAAAAATTAATGAAAAGAAACCCAGTGCAACAAATGCCATGGCGAGGGCTCGAATTGGCCATATAGATCTAAAATAGTCACGATATACAAATGTCGAGAGACGTTGGGGATAGAGATGAAAAGAACTAAGGGTTTTCTTTTGTTGGTAATGATGCTGCTCGGACTGTTCTGCCTGAGTGGCCCTTCTTGGGCCGAGGCTGCCTGTCCTGAAGGTGAGCCTCAGCAGTCTTATACGGGCAGCCTGCTGATAACTGCTAAGGAGGGCGATGCCGACTCTCAGTCTGGGGTAAATCCCCTTGCCACTTTTGAGGGGGACGGCGGAACGGTCAAGCTTGACCATATTGGTAGCGGGATTTTGAGGTGGCAAGTTCTTCCGGACAAAATTGCGAACGATCCCTTCTCTTTTGCTGGAACGATTTATCTATACAAGGTTGTGAGCGGAAAACAAAAATACGTCGATTGCTATCCGACAAACGGGTCTGGAATTGCATTCACCGGCATTTCGGGGCAGATTGATACACATGTACGAAAGGGAACCTAAGTGGTGCGTTGGGTTGGAGCTGCTGCAGGTCCGATATGGATTGCGGTCTTGCGCCCCGATGTCCAAATAGGTTTCTCTCTCTAGACGGGAAGTTGCTCATGGACGCCATATATGACGGAGATGACTGGGTCGATCATTATACTTGGCGCCTGGTCGGCTCGAACGACAATGGGGATGTGGTGTTTGATGGACTATGTCCAAAGCATCTCCATCCTTTTGTCTCGTCGTTAATTGAGAGTTCCGCTCGTGTTGCCCCCTACAGCTCGGCATCGCTTCATGATACGGACGTTTTGAAGACCATAAGGGAATCAATTGACGATGGCACGATGAGCGGCCCGCTGTTTTCTCGGCTTGTGGGGCTAGATGAGATTGGCTCGAAACGACTGCTTGCGGGCGAAAAAGAGGAACTCACTTATCGGTCGATGATTTCAATCCTGCGGCTAGCCGATGTTCTTCGCAAATAAATGAGGCTTCCCTATTCAAAAACAGAAAACCCCGCCAAACGTGATTTCCCTAGGGAAAACCCGTTTGGCGGGGTCCTAGCGTGATTTCCCTAGGGGAATCACGCCATCAGACGAACAGCTCAGCCGAGCAGCTCGCTACTCCTCCCAGTAGGCGTCGGCAAGCAACTTAAAGCAGATCTTCTTGACCGGCTGTGCGCCATCGCCCGGGAACTCGAGCGTGGGCATGTGGGGCTCGCCGGCAACGAACAGCGCGAATTTGTCGTCGGCAAGATCGCCGGCGATCGAGGCGTCGGAATCGACCAGATCATAGTCGTCCTTCTCGTCAAACTCCTGGACCAGCGTCAGGCTGCCCGTGGCAACCTTAAAGGCCTCGCGACCCTCAACGTCGATCTGCAGGTCGTGATAGCGCTGATGCGTCTCATAGTGAGCCTCGGCCTCGGGACGCGTCGTGGGAGCCATGACGTTCGCAAAGACCTTGTCGCCCAGAATCGGATGGCTGCCGACCTCGAGCTTCGCCGGATCATTCTCCTCGAGCCAATCGATCAGCACGTCGAGGCCCTTGAGCATTCCGCGGTACTCCTCGATATCGCCCAATGCACCGTAAATCATCTAAATCCCCTCTCGGATCGTTTCTTTGGCGGCTACTCGGCAAACGCATTACCGACGCTGTTGCCACCCACATGCGTCTCGACCAGGGTAAGGTCGGGATTGAACACGACAGTGTCGGCGTCGCGCCCCGGCATAATGCTACTGCACTTGTCGTCGACTCTAACCACAAGCAAGCAACCGATGCCGGGGCCGCAGCACAAGCTCCTACAGCTCGGTCACGACAACGCCGTTGTAGACCTCGTCCCAACGATCCATAACCAAGTGGCCAGTCATGGGATCCATGGCATTGAGCTTGCCGCAGGTGTTGGCGGTACGCAGCACCGTCTCGTCGTCGGCACCGGCAGCAATCGCATGTGCGAAGCCGGCAATGGTCGAATCGCCAGAGCCCGTAGCGTTAACGGCGGGGATATCGGGGGTCTTGGCGCGGAATGCACGGCCATTATGGAAGCCCACGGAGCCGGCAGCGCCCATGGACACGACGACCCAGGGGATATCGGAGAAGCGGGCATCAGAGGCGAGCGCGGCGCGGAGCTCGTCCACATCGTCGGTGGTAAAGCTCGTGCCCAGAAGGCCGTTAATCTCGGTCAGGTTAGGCTTGACCAGCTCGGGCTTAATTTCGGACTTAAGGGCGGCCTCGAGCGAAGCACCCGAGGTATCGAGCAGCACCTTGGCGCCGGCGTTCTCGGCAATACCCGTGATCTTGGCGTAGTAGCCCGCCTCGACACCACGGGGCAGCGAACCCGAGATGGTAACGACAGCGGCCTTGCTCGCAAGCTCGGCGAACTTGGCGGTAAAGGCATCGAGCTCCTCGGGGGCAATCGTCGGGCCGCTCTCGAGTAGCTCGGTCTGGTTGCCGGCGTGGAGGATGTTAAGGCAAATACGAGTCTCGCCCTTGATGGGTACAAAATCATTCTTAATGCCGTTAGCATCCATGAGCTCGGCCATGTAGGCGCCCATGTGGCCGCCGAGTAGACCAGTTGCCACAACGTCGTCGCCCAGCTGACCCAGTACACGGGCCACGTTGAGACCCTTGCCGCCGGCGGTCTTTTCGGGCGTCACACGGTTAACGTCGTCGATAATGAGCTCATCGAGCTGATAGCGTGTATCGACGGACGGGTTCATCGTAACGGTGAGGATCATTTTTAGCTCCTTATCTCGCAGGCTCCTTGTGCCTCGCGATACGAGTCGACAAAACGGAATTACAGAATCTCAATCGTGAACGAGCGAACGACGGTCTCCTTGGGCTTGGCGACAAGGCAGCCACGCTTATGCTCAAGCACGTCGTCCTCATCGGAGCAGGTCGAAAGGCCGCCCCAAGGCTCAACTGCCACAAAATCACCCTCGGGCTTGCTCCACACAATGAGATATGGGAAGCCCTCAAAGCTCAGGCGAACGCCCTTGTCCTCGCCCTTTTTGGAAAGCGTGACCTGGCGGCTCTCGAGCACGTCAAAGATGGTCTCCGCAAAATCGAAGAGCTCGTGCGACAGGGGCAGCGTCTTTCCCACCATGGGGTTCTTGGAGCGCTTGTCCACGTCAATCAAGCCAGTCGAAGGGACAGCGGTGCAAAGCTCTGCAGCCTCTTCTTTCTCAAAGCGCAACTCGTAGTCCGTATAGGCCTCGCCCTCATCGAGCGGGCACCTAAAGCCGGGATGCCCACCGATAAAGAACGGCATGTCCTCGGTGCCCTCGTTGGTAACCTCATAGGAGACACGCACGGCGGCGTCCTCGAGCGTATAGCGGGCGACGAGCCTAAACGGATACGGATAATCGCTCAGCAGCGCGGCGTTATCCTCGGATGCCAGGCACATAGCCAGCTCGTTTGCGCTTTGGCTCAACAGCTTCCACTCCTGCTTGCGCGCAAAGCCGTGGCGGGCGAGCTTCACATGATGCCCGGCAAACGTCATGGCGCTACCATCGCGCAAGCCTCCGCAAATCGGGAAGCAAATCGGTGCCTGGCCGGACCACACGGCGGGATCGCCCTGCCACAGATACTCGCGACCTCCAGCCTCAATCGAGGTAAACGAGCCGCCGGCCGTGGAGACCTTGATAGAAATCGAATCGTTGGAGAGAGCGTATTCCATTGCCCATCCTTTCGAACAACTGCTTTTTGCTCGCAAGTACCCGTCTCGGCCCTGACCAAAGGACAAACCCGCACGTTCATCGATGCGTCCGGTATCCCAGCCATGCAACGGGGTACCATATAGACATTAATGCAATTACAGCTGAAAGGCCTTCTTATGCGAACCATCATCCTTTATGCCTCACGCCACCACGGCAATACGAAAAAGCTCGTGGACGCCATCGTCGAGGCGCACCCCGAAATCGATACCCTCGACGTGAAGTCACTCGGTAAAAACGAGTACCCCGACCTGCACGAATACCATCTGATCGGCGTCGCCACGGGCATTTATTACTCCGAGATCGACAAAGATATGGCGCGCGTGCTCACTAACGTGCTGCAGCCGCAGGACAAGGTATTTGGCCTTATGACCTACGGTGGCAAAAACAAGTGGTACGGCAAGGATATCGATGGCATCTGCCGCATGAGGCAGGCCATCTTTATGGGTGTCTACGGCTGCCCCGGCTTTGATACGTGGGGGCCGTTCAAACTCACCGGCGGTGTCCAAAAGGGACACCCGACCGCCGAAGAGATTAAAGGCGCCGTCGACTTCTTCGACAAGATCGAAGACGAGTATGGCGACATCATCGTCGAAGAGTACGCCAAGCGCGAGAAGCGCCTAGCATACGAAAAGGAGCATCCTGCAGGAGGTCTTGTGGCCGGCGTTAAGCGCACGGCAAAGAAGATCGCTAACAAGCTGTAACTGTTAAGGTGCTTTTGAGCGTTTAACCCATACGGCGGGTCCGAGCAGATTCGGGCCCGCCGTCTTTTTCTATCGTTACTCGGTAAAGGCGTTGCCGACGCTCTGGCCGCCAACATACGTCTCGACGAGGGTGAGCTCGTGGTCGAACACGACAAAGTCGGCGTCGCGACCCGGCATGATGCTGCCGCACTTATCCTCGATGTGCGCGGAGCGTGCCGGCACCTCGGTTGCCATGCGAATGGCGATATCGGCGCTGGCGATGCCCCAGTCGACGATGTTCTTGACGCCCTGGGCAAGCGTGAGCACCGAACCGGCAATGCTCTTGCCATCGGCGAGCCAGCACAGGTTGTCCTTCATGATGACGTCCATGCCACCACTGGTGTAGCTGCCCTCGGGCATGCCGCCGCAACCCAGGCAGTCGGTGATGAGCACCGTGTGCTGCCAGCCCTTTGCCTGCAGCAGCGCCTTGATGGCGGCAGGGTTTACGTGCTTGCCGTCACAGATGATCTCGGCGTAGGTCTCGGGCGTGGACATAGCAGCCCCCACGACACCGGGCTCACGGTGATGCAGTCCGCGCTGGCCGTTATAGGTATGCGTAAAGCAGCTGGCACCGGCGTTGATGGCGGCGATGCACTCATCGTAGGTGGCGTCGGAGTGACCGATACTGGTCACCACACCCTTGGCGTTCAGAGCAGCCGCATAAACAGCGGCGCCATCGCGCTCGGCAGCCATGGCGCTCTTAACGATGCGACCGCCCGCAGCCTCCTGCCACTGATCGAAGACCTCCTCGGAGGGATCGATAAGATAAGCGGGGTTCTGCGCGCCCACGTGCTTCATGGTAAAGAAGGGCCCCTCCAGGTAGATGCCCTGAATGCGAGCACCGCAGAAATCGGGGCCGCGACCCTCGTCCGCCTGAGCGATGGCGGCGCAGGCATCCTTGATCTGCTCGACGCCATCGGTGAACGTCGTGGGCAGCCAGCTGGTGGTACCGCGACGGGCGAGCTCGGTCGAGCTGATATCGATGCCCTCGGGATCGTTATCGGTAGTCGAGTGGTTATAGAAGCCATGGATGTGGGTGTCGACCATACCCGGCGCGATCCACGATCCCGTGTAGTCCTTAATCTCGCAAGAGGGCTCGTCGGCCTGCCAGGCGCCAAAGACGCCATCCTCGACCATAAGATAGCCGCCCAGTTGCGGGCCTGCCGGCAAGAAGAACTTGTCAGCCTTAATTGCGTACGTGCTCATATGCACTCCTCGCTTCTAAAGCAGTTGACTGTGGTGATGCTTATACCCAGTTCACGTAAAACAAAAAGCGCCCGCCCGCCGTTATGAGCGGACGGGCGCCCTTACAGGGGGACGCGATTAAGCGGTGAAGGGGTGAATCGTCACGCCCTTAACCACGCGGTTGACCGTGCCGGTGGGGCTCGGCGTATCGGGCGTGTTGCCCACGCGCACGGAGTTGAGCAGGCTGATAGCCTGAGCAAACATCACGAACGGCAGAGCAAGGTAACCCTCGGGGAGCGCCTCATAGCCCTTAAAGGTGAAGGACTCACCCTCGTAGACAGTAGCGCCATCCTGCTGAACGGCAACGGTGTGCTGAGCGATCTTGTCGCCACCGATCTCGTTGAGGATGTCGATATCGTACTGACGGGTGTAGGCGTCGTTGTTCACGAATACGAAGACGAGCGTCTTATCGTCGACGAAGGACTTGGGTCCGTGACGATAGCCCATGGAGGTGTCGTAGGAAGTGGCAACCAGGCCATGAGCAAGCTCGAGGATCTTGAGCTGGCTCTCCTGAGCAAGGCCGCCAAAGGAGCCGGAGCCAAGGTAGGTCACGCGGTTGAAGTCGCCAGCGAGGTAGTCGGCAACCTCGGACTCGCGAGCGATGACCTCCTCGCCCATCTTGGCGATGGTCTCGACCCACTCGGCCTTCTGCTCGTCGGAAGCCTCGTCAAAGATGAGGGTAGAGAGCAGCGTCATGCAGGTGTAGGAACCGGTCATGGCGAAGCCCTTGTCGTTGGCGCGCGGGATGAGCAGCGTCAGCGCATTGGGGTCATCAGCGGACTCGACGGCGAGCTTACCCTCGGGAGCGCAGGTGATGTTGAGGAACTTGACGTTGTGGACGAGCTCCTTGGCAACGGCAACGGCGGCAAGGCTCTCGGGGCTGTTGCCAGAGCGGGCAAAGGAAACCACGAGCGTGGGATCCTCGGCGCGCAGGAAGTCGCGCGGTGCGCTCACGATGTCGGTCGTGGCGATGGGCTTAAAGTCGTAGAGATCAGTGTTACCAGCGTGACGCAGATACGGGGCGCAGGTATCGCCAACGTAGTCGGACGTACCGGCACCGGTGAAGACAACGGACAGACGGCCTTCGCCCATAGCGCGAGCCTCGGCCAGGAAGGCCTCGATGGCCTCCTTGTTCTCGCGATAGATGTTGAGCGTATCACGCCAAAGCTCGGGCTGCTGAGCAATCTCGGCCGTGGTGATCTGGGCGCCGAGCTCGGTGAGCTCCTCGACACTCTTCTCGAACATTTCTAATACCTCTCTCTAGAAGTAATCCTCTGACGTGCAATTATACACTTCGGTTGGTTATCTGGTAGTAACCAGTTAAATACAAACAATCATCATATGGAAACGATGCCAACACTAGTCGCTACGCTGGTGGTAAACCTTGTATTTAAACTGATCGGCACGAGCAACCGAGAGCGTATACTCCACAACCTCGTTTGACTCGTTATACGTAGTCCTAACCAAATCGAGCACAGGCGAGCCCTCGACAATTTCCAAAAGGTGGGCATCGGTGGGACGGGCTATGCTCGCATAGAACTCCTCTTCGGCCACGCGTATCTTTTGCTGAAAGTCTTGCTCAATCACATCGTAAAGCGGCTTACGCTCCAGCAGCGGTCGCTTTAGGGACAGAAATTGACGAACCGGTAGATAGCTGCGTTCGACCATCATGGGCATGTTGTCGGCAGAACGAAGGCGCTTGAGCTTAAAAATGCGATCACCGATACGCAATCCCATATGCTCAGCCAGATTCTTATCGGCCTCCATCTCGCAAAACTCGAGAATCGTGGTCTCGGGGTCGCGACCCATCGCGCGCATCTGCTCGGTAAAGCTGTAGGACTGCATAAGATTGGTTGCCTTTGCCGAACGGTCGGTCACAAAGGTACCGCGACCGTGCTGCCGAACCACCAGTCCTAAACGCTCCAGTTCTTGCAGAGCCAGACGTACCGTAGTGCGCGAGAGACCATAGCGCTCCGAAAGCTCGCGCTCGGAAGGAATCATGTCACCGGCGCGATATTCATGGTCAATCTTTTCGGTCAGAATATCGACCAGCTGATCGTACAGCGGTTGCTTACGCGCTCCGATCGCCATCCTATCCTCCCTTTTGCTCGAATTCGGCTAACTACCTAGGGCGTTAAGCATTATCGGTCTGCCACACCCGAATCATCAAGAAAAACAAAAGCCGCGCGCTCTTTCGAGCACGCGGCTTATAACATACACATGGCTTAAGGGGTCGGGGTGTGAGCCGCGTAGGGACACACCCCTCAAGCTAGAGCCTTACCAGATGCTCGGCCAGAGACCAAGCGGGCCAGCGCCCAGGATGCCCAGGACGAAGAGCAGCAGGATGCCCTTGGTCGGGGTCCAGCTGTGCTTAGCGAACATGTAGTAAAGCAGCAGCGTAAGCATAAGCGGGACGAGCTTCGGGACGATGGTGTTGAGGGTGTCGGCAACAGAGAAGTTGACCGGATCCTCGGTGACGGTGCCGTAGGTAACGGACTCCATGCCGTTGCCCAGATCGGTGACGCCGCACTCGACAGCGTTGCCGTCAGCATCGGAAGCGGTGAGGGCGTTGCCGTCCTCATCGGTCATGGCGATGGTACCGGCCTCAGCGGTCTCGGTATCGATACCCTCCATACCAGTGAAGTTCTCGGCCTCCTTCTCGGAGACGATCACGGTAGTAGCGGAGAGGCCACGGGTGGTGCCGTTGGGGATCTGGAGGTTGATCTGGGTGCCACCCATGGTGACGACCAGGCAACCGACGACGAAGACGCCCATGATGGAAGCGGCACGCGTGAAGGCCTGCATGTTGGCGGTCAGAGCGTCAATAGCGCTGGTGCCAAGCTTGTAGGACCAGTTCATGAGCCAGAAGCGCAGTGCGAACTGGACGACGTTGAAGATCACCAGGAAGATGATCGGCGCAGCGGCGTTGCCGTTGATGGCCATGTTGGAGGTGATGCCAGCCGTGATAGGCACGAGCGTCAGCCAGAACAGGGCGTCACCGATACCACCGAGCGGGCCCATTGCGGCGACGCGGACGGCGCGGATCGTGGGGATGTCAACCTTGTTCTGCTCGAGCGAAAGCACGATGCCCATAACAAAGGTGACGAGGAACGGGTGAGTGTTGAAGAACTCCAGGTTGTGGCTCATGGAAGCCGCGAGGTCGTTCTTGTTGGTGTGGATCTTCTCCAGACCGGGGATGATGGAGTAGAGCCAACCAGCGGCCTGCATACGCTCGTAGTTGAACGAGGCCTGCAGGAAGCAGGAACGCCAAGCCATCTTGTTGAGGGTCTTCTGGTCGAGCTGCGGAGCAGGAGTAAGATCCTCGTAGTGCTCCGGGATCACATACTCATTAGATGCCATCTTCGAAGTCACCTCCGTCAGAAACAGCTGCACCCTTCAGCTCGGTCTGCTGCTGGAAGTCCCAGAAAGCGATGCCGAAGCCGATGAGAGCGAGGATGAGCAGAGCAGGGGTTGCCAGAGAATCGTTGGCAACGGTGATGAGCGCGAGGCCAAAGCCCATGAGGAAGAAGCCCCACATATCGCGGTTCATCATAACCTTGAGCAGGACGGCGAAGCCGACGAAGCGCATCATGCCGCCTGCAGCGGAGAGACCGGTCTGCAGCCAAGTCGGGATGGCGGAAGCGATGGTCTGACCGATGGTGGCGCCAGCGATGAAGAACAGGGTGACGACGATAGCGAAGATCAGACCGAGCAGAGCCATGGCGAAGTAGTTCAGACGCTCGATACCCTTGGTGTCAGCGTTGTGAGCCATGTTGTCCGCGGAGGACATGAGCGGCGACATAAGCGTGAAGACCAGGGTAACGCCGAGCTGACCAAGCAGAGCGAACGGAATGGCAAGGCCGACTGCCGCGTTGGGCTCGAGGCCCGTAGCGATAGCGAGAATGGCTGCCATGATGCCGCCGATGACGGCGTTAGGCGGCTGAGCGCCTCCGATCGGCATGTTGCCGATCGTCATGAGCTGATAGGTACCACCCACGAGAAGACCGGTGTTGAGGTCGCCAAGGATAAGACCGATGACGGCGCCGGTGACGATGGGCTGATAGAGAGACTCGAGGAAGTTGAACTGGTCGATTGCCGCGACGAACGTGACGATGAAGACCAGAGCGACCTGGATGATCGAGTATTCCATCTTGCTCCTCCTTTCAAAATGTATGTACGCACTTTGGATTTCACGTACAGAATGTCAGGGTTTCATTCCTGACAACGTGGATCATGAGGATTACGAGAAGAGCTTGCTCGTGTCCTCAACAGGCGTGCTCGGAACGCGCCTGATCTCCAACTCCACCCCCAATTCCTGCAGCTCTTTAAACGCAGCGACATCCTCGTCGTTAACTGCGACGGAGGTGGCGACTTGGCGCTTTCCTTCCGACATGTGCATGTTGCCGATGTTTACCTTCTTTATAGGCACACCGCCCTTGACGAGCGTAAGCACGTCTTCCGGTGTTTCGGCCACGATGAAGATCTTCTGGCGCGGGCTCGCCTTGCCGATGACGTCGATGGTCTTCTGCAGAGAGAAGAAACGCGTAGCGACGCCGGCGGGAGCGGCCATCTTCATGAGGTTCTGGCGCATGGTGTTGGTCGCCACGTCGTCGTTGGCGACGAGGATGAGGTTGGAGCCCAGGGTGGAGTTCCACTGGGTGGCAACCTGACCATGAACCAGTCGGTTATCGATGCGGGTAAGAAGAATGTTGGGTTCTGCCATGTTGATCAGCTTCCTTTCGTTATTTGCTGACGACAGTTACTTGATCTCCTGAATCGCGTAACGCGAAACATCTACGACGGCACCGGATCGGACTTTGATCTGGACCTTTTCGCCTTCGATGCCCTTGACGGTTCCGTAGATACCGCCGGCGAAAAGAACCTCCTGACCCGGCTTGAGCTCGGTGTGCAGCTCCTTGAAGTACTTCTGCTTCTTCTTCATGTTGATTTGCGACCAGATGGTGTAAATCAAGCCCATGACGACAAGCAGGCCTAAAAGAGCGACCGAGGAGCTCAGGACGCTGGCTCCGAAATCGGCCATTAGATGCCGTCCTCGTCACCGAAGATATCCTCTTCCTCGGCACCAGCGACGGAGGCAACCGTCTGGGCGGTGATGCCCGTCTGGCCAACGGTCACGGCCTGCTCGCCAAGCTCGGCGAGCGTAGCGTTGCCGCGGAGGAACAGAAGCTCAATAACCATGGGAAGGTTCGTGCCAGTCAGAATCTCGACGTTGTCGACATCCTGGGCAATCATCATTGCCTGGTTGAACGGGGTACCACCAAGCAGGTCGGTAAAGACGAGCACGCCATCGCACTCCTCGCGCATGGCGGTGATAGCGGCGCGGAGATCCTCACCGTAGGAAGCAGCCTGGTCGCCCTCGAAAGGAACGACGGTAAAAGCGGGCTGATCACCGGCGACCATAGCGATAGCGCTTGCGAGGCCGGGTGCGAACTGTCCATGACCGGTAAGAATAAAGCCAACCATTCAAATTTCCCTTCCGAAGGTGTGTACGATCTGAGTCCGATGTTTTCGGAAGCCAGCGGGCGGACGCCCTTAAAGCTTCTTGGAAAGCGTTCTTTGAAGACCAGTGGTCTCTCAACTGGTAGTAACCACGTGACGTGTTGTTGTCACTATATCATCACAGAAGAGGTCGCTTTCGCTGATTCACGCAATAAAACGTTTTTGCACCGCTCACGGCGATAAATCGACCGTTTACCGCTCGTTAACACTTCTACCTGCGGTTTTGAAACCGTTTCGAAATACTTTGACGAAAGATCGGAACCTTTTCTGTGTCTAAACAACGCAGGGTGGCCAAAAAGGCATGTAGAAAAAATGCAGGTCATTGTGAAGATTTGTGAATTGGTCTTTTTGACTTAATACCAGTTAGAACCAGTTTAGAAATTATCGGTGAACGGTAGTTTTCGACCGCTCAGCGGTTATTTCCAATCGTTTGCAGCTCCTTTTCCATATGAATTAGGGAGACCCGATGAAGCACTTGCGTGGTTGCGGGAAATTTCGATACTCGTCCATCCCCCACGTGCCAAACTCTCACTCCCTAAATATGCCATAAGCTCTCGCTATTCGTCTTACAAACATAACTTACTCTAATCTGTAATTGTTTATCGTTTATCATTAAGTATGTTATAAGATTTAAATATCATCCTAGACATTGGTTGGAGGAGCTATGATCCGCTGGAACGTATCCAAATCGAATGAACCCATCAACCGCGAACAGGCAATAGCCGATCTGAGGAAGCTCGCTCACATCTGCAAATGGGCCACAATCTGCACCGCCGTAGCGCTCGCTCTGGGACTCCTCGCAGTCATTGCAATCGAGCTTCTACTCATATTGCCTAGCCTCTCCCAAGGGTTCTGCCTCCAATCCGTAGAGCTTAATGCCGGCGAAGGGCCATCTCTCGCTCTCGTCGGCGCCAATGAACAGACCCCTCTTATGCTTGTCGCGCACGACGGTCATACTGCCATAGGGAGCGCCATGATGACATGCCTTGCGCTTGCCATTGTGCTAAGCGCATACAGGTTTTTCTCCACCATTGAAAAGGCAGGCAGGCCCTTTGACCTCGAATGCATCCGCATACTACGTCAAGTAGGACATTTGTTCCTTATTGGCGGCGTTGCTGTGAAGCTTCTTGGTGCCATAGTCACGGGGCTGATACTCTCAGGATTTGGCGGCAACTTTACGGATGCGCTTGGCGGCCAGCATCTCGACCTCTCTATGCTCTTTGCAGGCCTGATTATTAGCCTGATTGCCAGCGTCTTCCAGTACGGGTGTATCCTGCAAATACAAGATGACGAGTTGCTCTAGGGGGAATCCATGATTATTCTGCGGCTCGACCGCATGCTTGCCGAACGCAAGATCTCATCCAAAGAGCTTGCGGAACGCGTGGGCATCTCCCAGGTCAATATGTCGCGCATCAAGACGGGCAAGGTTTCTGCCGTGCGCTTTTCAACTCTTGACGCGATATGCCGGGCACTCGACTGCCAACCGGGCGATGTACTGGAATATATGCCTGACGATGAAGCCGATAACCTCTTTGGACTTAAAGATTAATTGAGATTATTTAACTACCGGTACCTCCGACGTAATAAGCCCGCTAGAACGGATATCGTTCTAGCGGGCTTATTCAGATAGTTCGGCTACGCGATCGGTAAGCTCAGGCAGATCTTACGCAAACAGGCCGTAAATGCTGATGTTGGCCTTGGCGTACAGGCTGTTGGCGTACTCGGTCCACTTGGAGCTGGCGCTCGAAGCCTGCGAAGAATACTGCTGGTAAGCGGTGTAATAGGCGGTCATGGCCTGCTTATAGGTGGCGCTATCGGCGGTAAAGGCATCGTCGGCGAAGGCCTTAGCGTAGGTGCTGTCGGCGTCCTTCCAGGTGCCCTTCGAGCTATCCCACTCGTCGCCGGCAAGTTTGATGATGTAGTCGGCGTAGTCCTTGCTCGCAGTCTCCTCGTTGCCGTCAGAAGGCTCGGTCGGAGCGGTCGGCATGCTCGCGGAAGCATCGCCCACCTTCTTCTTGTAGAGCTTCTGCAGCGTCGCGGACTGGCGGACGATCTGCTTGGCCTGGTCCTTGGACACGCCATACTGCTTGGCCATGGTGTCGTAGTCCGAGGTGCCGATAGAATCCTCGGCGTACTTCTTCATCTCCTTAGAGGAGACGGTAATGCCCTCGTCCTCGGCAGCATCGAGCAGAATCTTGTTGCGCACGTAAGACAGGATGACGTCGGCAGAGGGGGCGGTGTAGTTGCCGTTACTATCCTTGACGGTATCGAGGCTGTACTGGCTCTCGATGGCCTCGCGCGCGGTGATGTCGCTCTTCTTGCCGCTATAACTATAGCTTGCCACGGTCGAATCGAGCTGGTCCTCGGTCAGGGTCGACGAACCGACGCCCTTGCCGTCAAAGCCGCCATTGCCCATAAAGAAGCCGACCACCGCAGCGATCACGACTGCAACCACAAAGGCGGCAATCATCGTCTTCTTGTGCTTGGATACGTGATCGTCCCCATCGGAACCTAGGGCGTCATCATCCTCATCCTGGGCCTCGGGCATCAGATTCTCGTCAGCGGCATCTGCGGCGATCTGAGCCTCCAGACGGGCGTCCTCTTCCTCGGCCGTCGTGCCAGCAGCAATGTGCTCGGCAGACGTACCGGCGACCAGGTCGATCTTCTCGTCCTCGTCACCGTCGGGGCCTTCGCCGCGCTCGATGATCTGGATGCCGTCGATCTCGTCCTTCTCGTCCTTCTTTTGAATCAGACCCATATCGGTTACTCCTTGTTAGGAAACATAGTCCCCAATAGAATACGCCCGACAGAGCGCCGGGCGTATTGATTCTTAGGTTATACGCAAACACTTAAGTACTATTTAGGCGTTTGCAGCGTGCATGCCTTAGGCCAGGTGCGCGATAACGGCATCGGCAAATGCCTGCGTACCCACAGCGCCCTCAACGGAGCCGGTCTGGGCACGACGCACGTCACCGGTAACCTGCTCGCCCTCGTCGAGCGTGGCAGATACGGCCGCACGGATGCGATTGGCGGCATCGTTCTCGCCCAGGTGGTCGAGCATCATAGCCGCAGAGAGGATCTCGGCCGTGGGGTTGGCGATATCCTGGCCAGCGATATCGGGTGCCGAACCGTGCGTTGCCTCAAAAATGGCGCAGTCGGCACCGATGTTGGAGCCGGGCGCCATGCCAAGACCGCCCACCAGGCCGGCGCACAGGTCGCTCACGATGTCGCCGTACAGGTTTGGCAGCACCAGGACATCGAAGTCGTTGGGGTTCTGGACCAGGCCCATGCAGGTGGCGTCGACGATCTTGTCGTTGAACTCAATGTCGGGATAGTTGGCGGCCACCTCGCGCGCAACGCGCAGGAACAGGCCGTCGGTCGCCTTCATGATATTGGCCTTGTGCACGGCCGTCACCTTTTTGCGGCCGCAGCGGCGGGCATACTCAAAGGCGTACTCCACAATACGGCGGCTCTTGGCGATAGAGATGGGCTTGATCGAGATCGCGGAATCGCCGGCGAATGTCTTTTGGCCCGAACGCTCGACAAGCTGCGAGAGCTCCTCGACCTCGGCAGCGCCCTCATCGAACTCGATCCCGGCGTAGAGGTCCTCGGTGTTCTCGCGCACGATGACCAGGTCGACGTCGCGGAAACGCGAGCCGTCGCCCGGCTGCGACAGGCAGGGGCGCACGCAGGCGTACAGGTCAAAGTGCTTGCGCAGGGCCACGTTAACGCTGCGGAAACCCGTGCCGACCGGCGTGGTGATGGGGCCCTTGATGGCAACCTTGGTCTCGGCGACCGCATCGAGCACGTGCTGGGGCAGCGGCGTACCAAACTCGTCCATGACGCCGGCGCCGGCCTCCTGGACGTTCCAGTTGATCTGGACACCGGTGGCCTCGACCACGCGGCGCATGGCCTGCGTAATCTCGGGACCGATACCGTCACCGGGAATCAGGACTACATCGTGCGCCATAATCTGTTACTCCTCGTCTTCGGCGTCGTCAGATTTTTTAACGCTAGCACGCTTCTTCTTTTTGGAGAGATCCAGGCCAAAGCGTTTAACAAGCATTTCGCAAATCTCGCTCGAACGGGCCTTGAGATAGCTGCCCTTGCCGTTCTCGGCGTCGAACTTAAGGCGCAGCGCAAGCTTCTCTGCGACCTCGGCGTCGATCTCGCCCTGGCAAAACTCGTACAGGCAACCGAGCATGTCGCGATACTCAAGGTCGCCGTGGTAGCACTGGATGGCCTCGTCCAGGATGGGCCAAGCCTCGCGCGAACGCTCGACGCTCGTGGCGCCCCACACGCACAGCAGGCGGAAGGCGGCATAGCGCAGCGTGGAGGAAATCTCGTCGAACAGTGCGGTCTCGGCACCCTCAAAGGCGTCCTCCATCTGCTCGGGGCAGGTGGTGGCGAGTGCCGCCAAGGCATCGAGGGCCTCCCAGCGGGTCTGCGCCTCGGGGCGATCGAGCGCCTCGATCAGCGCGGGCACGCAGGGCACGACGCGCTGCGGATCGCGCTCGGCAAGCAGGTGCAGCACGCGGGCGGCAAACTGGCGGATGCGGCGCGTGGGGCAGCCGAGCTCCTGGACCAGGCGGTCGACGGCGTTCTCGTTCTCCTCTGCCAGCTGAAGCTGTGCCAGCTCCTCGTCGGTGAGATGTTCGTCTTTGTTTTCTGCCATAGTTACCTCTTCTTACTATTTCTTAGCGTGCTTGCCAGCACCCTTGCTGTCATCGGTGACCGAGATGAGCTGTCGGTCGGCTGCGCCATTGCGGCGTGCGCGACGGCGTTCCTCGGCGTCGCCCGCGTCGGCGGCGGCGCGGTGAGCCTTGTTGACGTTAAAGACCTCGTCGTGCTTGCGCCACGGACCGACGGACTCGCCAAAGCTCATCTTAAGGCCGGCGATAAAGCCGCCGAGCCAGCCGATCGGCGCAAACTGCACCAGCGGGAACAGTGAGAACACCCAGGTCAGCAGGACGACTGCCGCCGCGCCTGCAAAGTTGGCAATCCAGTAGTCGCGCTTGGTGATGACGCGCTTTTCGCACGCCCACTGGCCGCACAGAAAGCCGATGTAGATCGCAAAGAGAAAGAGCGCCAGCGCAAGCACCACGAACGTCCAGCTCATGGGCGCTACTCCCCGTGATGGTGGCCACAGCAGCACTCGTGGCCGTCGTCATGACCGTGGCCGCCGCAGCACTCGTGGTCCTCGCCGTGATGGTGGCCGCAACCGCACTCATGCTCGTCGCCGTGCTCGCCGCAACCGCAGCCGTCCTCGTGGGCACCGTGCTCCTCGGGGCGATACTGCGACCAGTCCAGACCGGCGGCGATGGCGTCGGCCTCCTCCTTGTAGAGGACCGTGATGGCCTGGGTGCCCAGCTTGGCGCCACCGATAGCGTCGAGCATGTCGTAGAGCGTAAAGGCCACGTCGGCGCCGGGCAGCGCGAGCTCGCGGTCGTCGGCGTAAGCAAGGGCCAGGCGCAGGTCCTTAATGAAGTGCTCGACCATAAAACCGGGCTTGTAGTCGCCGTCGAGCGCCTTGGGAGCCAGGCTCTCCATGGCGCCGGACTTGCCGGTACCGCCCAAGATCATCTGGCGGGTCTTCTCCAGGTCAAGGCCGCTCAGCTCGGCAAATGCCATGGTGTCTGCCATGCCGACCATGCAGGCGCCCAGCGACACCTGGTTGGCGAGCTTGGCAGCCTGGCCCTTGCCAGCGCCGTCGAAGCAGCAGATGTTGGCCGCAAAGGTGGCAAGGATGTCGCGGACTGGGGCGATATCGTTCTCGGTGGCGCCCACGATAGCCGTGAGCGTGCCGGCGATAGCACCAGACTCGCCGCCGGTGACGGGGCAGTCAAACGCCATGCGGCCGGAAACCTGGGCGGCCTCGGCAATGTCGCGCGCCAGCTCGGGCGAGCTTGTGGTGAGGTCGATCAGGACCGCGCCGGGCTTAGTGCACGCGAGCAGGCCGTCGCCCGCCAGGTAGAGCTCCTCGACCTCGGAGGGATAACCCACCATGGTAAAGACGACGTCGGCGTTCGCCACGGCATCTGCCGGCGTATCGGCCCAAACGGCACCGCGCTCGATAAGCGCGGCGGCCTTGGACTTAGTGCGGTTGTTGACCGTGACGGGATAGCCGGCATCCAGGATGTGGCCGGCAATGGGGGCACCCATGATTCCGGTGCCGATGAATGCGACGGAGAGCTTGTTTGCCATGAAACCTTTCCTTTTGGGTTGGGTGTTATTACCAGGTTGAATACTCGGTGCCAGCGTTGGGCTGTGAGTCGAGGGCGATTACGGACGCAGCGCTTGCCTACTGGCCGCGCACGCGGCGGGCGATGCGGTCGGAAAGCGACGCCTTGTCGGCGCGGTTCTTACCCCAAAACGCGCAGGCCACCATGCCGGGGCCCACGTGCGAGCCGATGGTAGGACCGACGGAGCTGCGAATGATCGTGACGTCGGCGCAACCCTCCTCCTTGCGGATGGCGGCTTCGAGCCAGTCGCCGTCCTTCTCGGCATCGGCCGTCATAATGGCGATGGGCATGGTGCGATCGGGCACATAGTTCTCGCGGAACGACTTGAGGATGGACTTGAGCGCCTTCTTGCGACCGCGGTTGACGCCGATCAGCGACAGCGAGCCGGCCAGGTCGTAGGACAGCTCGGGTTTGACGTCGAGCTTTGCCGTGAGCTGTGCCGCCGCGGGCGGAATGCGGCCGCCGGCAGCCAGCGCGTCAAAGCTCTCGAGCGTAAAGTAACCGTGGACATAGGTCTTGGCCTCGTTTGCCCAGTCGACCAGCTGCTTGGCGGTCAGTCCCACCGAACGCTGGCGCACGGCCTCAAGCGCCAAGAGCTCGCCGGTCGCACAGGGCAGAGCGTTGTCGACCACGTACAGCTCAAAGTTGGGATACTCGGCGCGCACGGCGTCCGCCGCCTGGCACGCGGAGTTGTAGCTCGACGACAGCGCCGAGGTAAAGCACAGGTAGACCGTAGGCGTACCCTCTTTGGCGCACTCGGTAAAGAACTCGATATAGCGACCGAGCGACACAGCCGAGGTGGACACGCGGGCACCGGCGCGCATACGGTCGTAGAACCCCTTGGGTGTGATGCTCGACCAGATGTCGTCCGTGCGCTCTTCGCCATCGATAATGAAGGGGAAACCCAGGATATCGACATCGAGGTTCGCGGCGACCTCGGGGCTAAAGTCGCAGCAGGTATCGACGACGATGCGGCAACGGTCCGAATGACCGGCGGATGCGGCCTTGTCCATCAAAGCGACTCCTTACGTAAAAAAGCGGCCACCCGCATGGGATGGCCGCCAGCCGTTAACTCATGCAAGTTAACGTATTTTACTCGTCAAGTGTTTCGATGCGGGGCTTGATGATGCCATATCCACCATTCTTACGGTGATACACCACATTGATAAGGCCGGTCGTCGCGTTCTCGAACACGTAGAAGTCGTGACCGAGCAGATCGGTCTGCACCAGCGCCTGCTCCTCAGTCATCGGAGTGACGTCGATAACCTTCTCGCGGACGAGCAGGTCGTCTTCCTCCTCGGGCAGCAGCAGGTCGGCCAGATCCTCGACGCGCTCGACCGGTGCGACATCCGCGGCGCTGGCACCACCCTGGCGGTTGTCCACGACCTTAGTCTTGAACTTGCGCAGCTGGCGGGTAACCTTATCGGCGGAGAGGTCGATGGCGGCATACATATCTGCGCCGTGCTCGGCAACGCGAATCACAGAGCCGCGGGCACGAACCGTGACCTCGACGATTGCCGGGTTGGGGTTCGAGGGGTTCTTCTCATAACGAAGCACGACGTCGACCGTCATGGGCTCGATATCGAAAACCTTGAGCGCCTCGCCGATCTTCTCATCCACATGCGCACGCAGAGCATCGGTTACCGTCGTCTTGCGTCCAGAAACCTTGATATCCATACGTGGCTCCAATCTGCCTCGGGGACTTACTGTACTGGCTATGTACCCATTGCCGTGCATTTAATCACGCGGATTCCTAAAGACCCGAATAACGATTGCTTAATACCGCATACCGAAGTCTCGCACTTTTCTGTGGCAAAGTGCGCTATGGGAGGGCGTCGGCGACTTTGTATTTGGTCCCGAAAATTGGCTTTGACCTGCTGGTTTTATAGGGATAAAAAAGCCGGGCTCCCCTATTGGGGAAACCCGGCAGTGCGTGTTGAAACCGTGAAGAGGTGTCCTTTCCAACGTATAGGAGACACCACCCCTAGCAATAACTAGCTATTAAGTTTGTTAATGTCGTCGTCAGTGATGGTGCCTTCCTGGCTGGACGATTTGTCCTCGGAGGATGCGGTCTCATTGTTGGAATCGGAGGACTCGCTGCCGGAGGACGTGGTCTCACTGGACTCAGAGTCGCCCGGCTGCACGTTAGCGCCCGAAACCGTCTTAGTGGTGAGGTCGTAGGGAATCTGGCCGTACCAGACGCAGTGAACCGCCTCGAGCGTGCCGTCGACCGTGATGTCGTCGAGGGCATCACTCACGGCACGGCACAGTTCGTCATTGGACGAGAGGCCCGCAACACCAAGCGTCGAGGGCGCCTCGAGCGCACCGACATAGGAGACCTCGCTCATCAGGCGTGCAAGATAGCCGCCGGCTGTGGAGTCGCAGATCACATAGTCGACCTCGCCAGACTCGAGCGCCTCAAAGCACTCGTTGATGTTGGAGTAGGTCTTTTGGTTGGCGGTGATGCTCTGCTTAGCAAGCGCCTCCTGCGAGGCCGAGGACATCTGGACACCCAGAGTAGACGTGTTAAGGGTATCGGTGGAAACGCTTAGCGACCCACCATCGCTGGTTTTACCGAACACGGAAGCGGCATCGTACAGGCAGGTGCCGAGCGAGCTAACGTCCCCGTCCGTGGAGTTGATCTCGCCGATAAAGATATCAGCCTTTTTGTCGCCGAGCGCGGAACCTGCCGAGGACGCATCGACAAAGGCGACCTTAAGGCCCATGCGGCTTGCGAGGGCGCGGGCAGCATCGACTGCATACCCCGTAAGCTCGCCGTCGGCGCCCTGCATTGCCTGCGGCGCATCGGAAGTATCGAGGGCGACCGTCAGGGTTCCGGGAGTGACCAGGGCATCGTCCGACACCGCCGGCGTGACGGTCTCGTACTCGATCTGGTCGATCGTGGGAGTCGTGAACGTAGACAGCGGGTTGAACGCGCATCCGCTCAGGCCCAAAACGGCAATGACCGCTGCGGTCCCAGCACCTAACCGAGCCGCGTGCATCAAGCTGCCCCTCACCATGTCCACTACCCTGCCTTCTGTGTCGTATACGATCCGTGCGTTGCGCGGAATATCGGGTTGTTCCCACCAGCTGACCTGGTATTTGACCCCACACTTGCGCACCGGGGTGTTTGCTCGGGAGGCCGCAGCCACCCTCACGACTGGCCCGCTCGCCCGCGAGGCGGTATTGCCCCAAAGAAAGTAGAACGGACGGTGCGGCTTACATCTAGGACGCGCCATGATCGCGCCGCGCGCACGCGGTCGCTTACGTGGATCCCTTTGACCGCGTCTGTCTTGGACTAGGACGGGCATTTCGTCCGTCCGCAACCACAGCCTGGTAGGAACGTAGCGCATTATAGCTAAGTTCAAGCTAAAGTTTAAGGTTAGGGGCGTCATTCGCATCGCGAGTACAGATTTCGCAGGTCGGAGTGGGCTATTCGTGCCCCTGTGAAGCCCGGAGCTCCCCTATGGGGAGCTCCGGGGCACCCTTCCTAGGGTGCTGTGGCCAAAAAATGGCAAATATGAGTACTGTCACCAATTTAGTAACAGGCAGTTTTAGCCTCTCGGACAGATTTTGCGCTCAGTGTCGCCAACCTGATGCTTAGTTATTCTACATTTGTTTATTATCTTCTTACTTTATGACGCCTCCGAGTCCTAAATTCCTTGATTTTGCTGTTACTGATTTAGTGACAGTACTCATATTTGCCATATTTTGGCCAGGGCATATGATTAACCCCCTATTTTCGACGTGAATTAGACCGGCTTAAGCCCAAAACACGCCCGCAGCGTGTTAAGCAACGCCTCTTGCTTCTTCCTGCGGGCATCGACACGATTCCGGTACCGCTTTCGCATACGCTGGTGCATGCGCCATGCGAGCGCTTCCATCGCTTCCACGTCACAGAGCATTTCGTTGTTGACCGTCGCGACCTCGATTCCCATAGTAATCAAGCCCGTGTTGCGCTTTTCATCATGGATACGTCCCCTCCGAGAGGAATGGCCCAGCTCACCGTTGTATTCCAGGTCAAACCGGGCTGCCTCCTGATATGCATCGCAAACTGCATGGGGCATCCCCGAGATTGCCTGCGCACGGTCATCGAACTCGATCTTGTAGTCGGTCTTAAAAGGTCCGCAGGCAAACCCGCCATAGGAAAACGGAAGCGAAAACAGAGCGAGCATGATGCACTCCATGGGCGAGAGCAGGTTTTCCGAAAGATAGGGACACAGACGCAGCAGCTGTTTGGCCACATTCCCCTTGCATGCCGCAAGGTAATCTGCCAGACGATCGGGCATCAGCACCGGCTCGACTTCAAAGTAGCCCACGTCTGCTGGCTGGTCCTTGTCCTTTGCAAGTTTATTCGTAACAGGCGAGGTGTAGGGAGGCAGATACTTCCCGCGGTCGCTCAGTGAAATCTTAGAGCACAGCTCCTGGGCCAGGGCAAACGCCTGGATGCAGCCGACCTCACGCGCAACGGCAACACAAAGGGCCTCGGGAGATAGGCTGTACACCCCCGGTTCCACCTCTAGAATCGAGCCGGCGGGCAACCCGGAACACACGGACCAGCCTACGCCAGGCATGCGGCGGCGCTGCGCCGCAGATCCCACCAACAAGCACAGATCTTCCTGCACCTCGCCACTTTTGGCTCCAATTCGTACCAGGTCGGAAAGATAGATATCCCCGGTCGAAGGCGATGACGTACACAGCACGCGGCGCTCCCCCTCGGGCTCAAGGTCCCTCCAACTGATGTAGCCCATTTGTCGGCGCTCGGCGCGCATCATGCGCAGCGCCGAGGCGCCAGTCAGGATTACGGAGGCCGCCAGTTGCTCGCTTGTCGGCTCGATGCGTCGCGCTATCTTCACTGCCACAAAACCACCCCTACCAAACGCGTGCGATAGCGAGACCATCGACTGCCGCGGCGCCGGCGCGCTTGAGTTCCGCCGAAGCCGCGGCCATCGTCGCACCCGTGGTGATAACGTCGTCGATAAGCAGCAGGCACTTGCCCCGCACATCCTCAACCGTCTCGTACATGCCTTGGGCACGCTCGCGGCGCTCCTCACGACCGAGTTCGCGCTGGTCGCCATGCCCGTACTTGACGAGAGCATCGAGCAGGGGAACACCCGACAGCTCGCAAAATGGGCGCGCAATAGCCTCCATATGATCAAAACCACGCCGCCGAAACGCCGCCGCAGTCGCGGGCACAAATACCACCGCGTCGACACCGGACAGCACGCCGCCGTAGCGATCGGGGGCTGCCACCTGGGCATGCAGGGCGGTGTCGTAGAGTAGCTCCGCCAGATACGGTGCCAGGCGGCGCTCGCCCGCATCCTTGTACGCCTTGATGATGCGCGGCAGCGGATGTGCGTAGACGGCACACGCCAGGCAGCGATCGAGCGCCTCGGCCATTGCCGAAGACGTGCCCTCGACCGAACACTCGGTGCACAGCAAATCCCCAAACGGGGCGCCACATCGGATGCAGCTATGGCACGGATCGATGAGCGCGAATGAGGCCAGGCAATCCTGGCAAATCAGCGCACCGAAACGCTCGCAGCCGGCGCATCGCGTGGGCGACAACGCCTCGAGCGCCTCGTATGTCGCGCGCTCGGCAAGCGGTAGCAATTCGTCCGCAAACGGTAGGACACCTGCGTCCTGCAAACGAGTCAATACGTTCAGATGTCTCTTCATGACACAACCCTCCCTACGCGAAGACGAAGGGAGGGTTGTCGGTGTAGAGCCATGATACCCAGAGGCACTGGGGTCAGGCGGGTTACATCCGCTTACGGGCACTATTCGCCGGCAGGCGGTTTCGGTGCGGACGAGGTGTGGGTCGAGCCTTCGCCACCGTCCTGGCGCGGCTTGCGGGAACGACGGCGACGGCGGCGCTTTTGACCCTGGTCGGTCGAGCCTTCGCCATCGCGATCCTCACGCGGTTCGCGCTCGTCGCGAGAGCCGCCGCGCGAAGCCTTGGCGGCAGCTCCCCCGCCATCGCCGGGGCGACGGCGCGTGACCTTGATTTCGCCATCCGAAACCTGATCGGCCACGGAAGGAACCGAGGGCTTCTGCTGCGTGCCCGAGGAATGGCGACGGCGCGGACGTGGCGCGCGCTCCTCCTCGCCACGCGGCTTGCCAGCCTTGTCGGCAGGCGCATCGGAGGCCGAGACGCCCTTGGGAGCGGCACCGGCCTCGCGAGCAGCTGCGGCGCGGAAGGCGTCCTCGCGCTCCTCGCTCGACAGGTGACGGCGACGACGGCGCGTGGGGTTCATGCCACCGCCGCGGTTTTGCTGCTGGGGCTGCTGAGCCTCGCGCTCACGGGAAGCGTTCTTGCCCGCGGCCTCGCCATTGTCGACGGACGCTGCGCGCTTGCGGCGGCGACCACCGGCTGCCTCCTCGGCCTCGGGCGCCTCGGCCTTGCCGCGGCCCTTTCCGCGGCCACGACCCTCGCCCTGGCCCTGAGCAGCGCGAGCATCGGATTCGGCATCGCGGCGACGGCGCTTGGGCATCGACGTGCCGGCCAGACGATCGGCACTCGACAGGCCATCGCCCACGTCGACGCCGTTCTCGCGATCGAGCTCCATGAGCGCCAGGCGCATCTCGGGCGACTCGATGCGCTCGAGCACGTCGCGCGTCACGCAGTCGGGGCGGCAGTTGCAGCCCTGCTCGGCGGCCTTCTTTTTGCAGCCCTCCGAGCAGGTCATATCGGCCAGGTTGACCTTAAAGACCTTGCCGTTCTCCAGGCGCAGCACCAGCTGCTCACGCGGCGTGTCATATTCCTGAATACGCGCCTTGCCGAGCGGCGTATCGATGAGCGTCTTCTTTTTGGGCGCACGGCTCTTAAAGTCCTTGTACGCTTCGAACTCATAGCGCAGGCAGCACATCAGGCGGCCGCAAACGCCGCTGATCTTGGAGGAATTGAGCGGCAGGTCCTGCTCTTTTGCCATGCGGATCGAGACGGGCTCAAACTGTCCGCCAAAGCGCGTGCAACAGAGCTCCTGGCCGCACTGGGCATAGCCGCCCACCAGGCGAGTCTCGTCGCGCACGCCGATCTGGCGCATGTCGACGCGAATGTGCAGCGTCGAGGACAGATCCTTGACGAGCTGGCGAAAATCGACGCGCTCCTCGGCCGCAAAGTAGAACACGGCCTTCTCGCCGCCAAACAGGTACTCGACGCCCACCGGTTTCATCTCGAGGTCGAGCTCCTTGACCAGGCGGCGGAAGTCGACCATGGCCTCGTCGCCCTGGATGGCCAGGTCGTCGGCAAGCTGCAGGTCGATGTCGCTCGCCACGCGCAGCACGGGCTTGAGCGGCTGACCGATCTCGTCTTGCGGCACCTCGAAGGGATCGGCCGTGACCAAGCCGATCTCGGTTCCGCGCTCGGTGGAGCAAATGGCATAATCGGCCTCGAGGATATCCAGGTCCTGCGGGTCAAACCACAGGTCGCGCGAGGCGTAGGTAAACTTAACGGGTACGACTAACGGCATTTCAGTGCCTTCCTGATATCGAACAGCATGACCTCGATGGCCAGCTGGGGAGTAACGTTTCTGGCGATGTTGCGCTCGGCGGTCGCGACCGCCTCGAGCGCCTGGGTGGCACCCGCAACATTGGTCGCAGCGGCAAGCCGACCGATCGTGTCACGCACGTCCTCGTTCACCACGTCGGCCGCCTCGTCCTGAAGTGTCAGCAGCACGTCGCGCATGAGCGTCCGCGCGCTCGCCAGCGCTTCCATGATACCCGAACGCTCGCGCGCGTTGAGTTCGCGCTTGTTGCGGTCCTCAAGCTGCTTCAATGCTCCACGCGACAGGTAGTCGGCATTTTGCTCGAGTACCTTTTCCTGCGTGGACTTGACCTCGGCGAGCGGCGCCTTGACGGCGACGATGAGCGACTTGGCGCGACTGAGCACGTCGGCCTCGTCGGCGGCAATGAGTGAGTCGATGGCACGGACCATCTGACGGCGGGCGTCCTGGCGCTCGGCGCTCTTAAGAAACTCGATGCCGCGTGTGGGACTTCCCGCCACGGCGACCGCCATGCGGCAACGCGCAGGGTCCTGACCGGTGGCGCGGCTCACGGCCTGCGCGGCGACGGCGGGCGACACCAGCCGAAACGGCACGCACTGGCAGCGGCTCACGATTGTGGGCAGCATCACGTCTGCCGAGGTGCCCAGCAAGATGAACATAACGCCCTCGGGCGGCTCCTCGAGTGTCTTGAGCAGTGCGTTGGCGGTGTTGGCGCGCAGTTGCTCGGCACGGTCGATGATGTAGACCTTGGCCTTGGCGCGAATGGGTGCCAGCGGCACGTCATCGAGCAGCTCGCGGGTCTGGGCAATAAGGTAGCCCGTGGCGCTCTCGGGCGTGTAATAGTGCACGTCGGGATGCGTATGCCGAGAGACGCGCACGCAACTGTCGCATGCGCCGCAGCCGTCCTGCTCGCACAGGAAGGCTTGGGCGAGCGCCCACGCGGCGTCGAGCTTGCCCGCGCCGGGAGCGCCCAAAAACAGGTAGGCGTGCGATGCGCGACCGCTAGCGACGGCATTGGTCAAAAAGTCACGCACGCGCTCTTGGGTGTCGAGCTTGGTCAGCAGGCTTGCCTGAGCAGGGGCCATGTTACTCGGCCTCCTTGGCAAGCGCGGCGGCGACGGCTTCCTGCGGAATGTCGAGACCGTACGCGCGAACCTGCTCGACCGTCTTCTCGAAGACTTCCTCGACGGTCGTAGTGGCGTCGATGAGCTTTACGCGGTCTGGCTCCTCGGCAGCAATTGCGCAAAACCCCTCGTAGACACGCTCCTGGAATGCCATGCCCTTAGCCTCCATGCGATCTGCCGCGCCACGGGCTGCCATGCGCAGCGCCGCCTGCTCGGGCGTGATGTGGTAGACGAGTGTGAGCGCCGGGTGCGTTCCCGCGACGGCCAGGTTGTTGGCGTCGCGCACCATCTGGCGGTCGAGCCCATCGGCAAATGCCTGGTAGCAGGTCGTGGAATCGTAGAAGCGATCGCACAGGACCACCTTGCCGGCAGCGAGGGCGGGCGCGATGACCTCGTGCACCAGCTGGGCACGCGCAGCCTCGTAGAGCAACAGCTCGCAGGTATCGCCCATCGTCGTGTTGGCAGGGTCGAGCAGCAGGGCGCGAATCTTTTCGCTGATGGCAGTGCCGCCCGGCTCGCGCAGGCTCACAACCTGATAGCCAGCGAGTTCGAGCGCGCGGGCAAGCAGGCGCGCCTGCGTGGACTTGCCGGCGCCATCGACGCCCTCGAGCGTAATGAAGCTATGTTGAGCGGGCTCAAAAGCCATGGGCGCAGCCCCTTCCTACAAGGCGCGTAAATGCAGATATATCAACCAAGCCATGATACCCCAGCGTCCGGTGCACCCCAAATCCGACCTAGTCGTTTGGGGCGGCAGTTGGGGACGTTCCTAAACTGCCGGCAGAAAAGGAACGTCCCCAACTGCCGGCTTTTTTGTACGCTGGGTATAATCGTCGTATTGCATTGAAATGTGGCGAAAGGAGTGGCAATGTCTCGGTATTGCGCCTCGTGCGGCAAGCGTCTTGCAGATGATGCCAAGTTCTGCACCTCGTGCGGTGCACCCGTTGAGCAAACAGCCGCGAGCGATAGCCAGCCCGCTTTTGAGCTGACCGGCTCCCTTGATGCGCCGCAAGCCAAGGCGGACGACCCCCTCGCCTATAGCCCCGACCCCGCCGCAAGGACCGAGGCCGTCGAGACCACGCAGCGCATACCCGTCGCGAGCGGCTCGCCCCAACAGCAGCCGGCTCCCGCATACGCGCCCGCTTCGCCACAGACCCCCGCTTCCAAAAAGAGCGGCACCGGGCCGCTTATCGCCGTTATCGTTGTGCTGGTGGCGATCATCATCGCCCTGGTCATTTTCTTTGTGATCAAGCCTTTCGACAACGCCGGTACGCAGACGACCGCCGAGGTTACCAAGCTGCACCACGATGTTGACGATGATGACCTTGAGCCTCTCGGCGATCCCAATAGCCTTTACGACGATGACGATGATGACGACGAGGATGGCGGCGAAGCAACGCTCTCTGAGCAGAACCTCTACCGCCGACTGAGCGAATACTACGACCTGCTCGAAGATCTCGACAGCCAGGTCCGTGGCTGCGCGCAGAACTTCAACGGCAACTATCTGGAAGAGGATCGAACCACCCGTCAAAATCTCGCCGACGTCGCCGAGCGCACGGAGGACACCATCGAGCAGTATTACGACATCGTCGAGGACCTGGACGTCCCGACGAGCTCCAAGAACTACAGCTCCTGGAAGGACATCATCGCCCTGTACGACGACCTGGATCACCGCATTGACGCAATCTGTGATGCCTGGGAGATCAGCCTGAAATACGCCAAGCCTGCGGACCACAAGAATGAGATCGTGGCGCCGCTGTCGCGCGACAACGTGGCGGGCACCAATGACAATAAGTACCGCCTAGACTTTGAGGAGCGCTATCCCGGCGCCAAGCCTGTCGAGGTGAACTAGCGCTTTGTCGTTCCCGAGCCGGCAGTTAGGGACATTCCTAAACTGCCGGCAGAAAAAGAACATCCCTAACTGCCGGTCAAAAAAACGAGCGAGGATCGCGGGGTCCTCGCTCGTTTTTTTGGGCAATGTTTCGACTGCGCCGTTACTTGTCGGCGGCTGTTTTCTTGGCAGTCGACTTCTTCGCGGTCGTCTTCTTGGCGGCAGTGGCTTTCTTAGCCGTCGTCTTCTTGGCCGCCGTCGTCTTCTTTGCCGTGCTCGCCTTGGTTGTGGTCTTGCGACCGCGGGCGGGCTTCTTCTCCTTGGTCGGGCAGTCCATGTTGACGCAGATACGCCACGGACCGCGCGCCGTGTTGACCACCACGATGGGGGCGCCGCACTCGGGACAGGTCTCGCCCGTCGCCTCGAGCTTGCCACGCGCCGGCAGCGGATAGCTCACGCCGCAGTCATCGTAGTTGGTGCAGCGGATAAAGCGCTTGCCGCTCTTCTCGCTCTTGTGCGCGATCAGGTCGCCATGGCGTCCGGCCTCGGCACACACCTTGCACTCGCCCACCTTAAGATCGGGCTCGTAGTTGGTGGGGCACGTCGGGTTCACGCAGATCTCGAAAGCCTTCTGGCGGAACGGCTGACACTTAATGCGCGGCGCACCGCATTCGGGGCATACGGCGGCCTCGCCCTCGAGCGGGCTCACCTTGACGCCGCTCGGCACCGGATAGGTCACGTCGCAGTCGGGCCAGCCCATGCAGCCGATAAAGCTGCCGCGGGTCTTGGCGCTCGTCTTCATAACCAGGTCCTTGCCGCACTTGGGGCAGGCGCCCACGCGCGCATCGGCCGTGACGGCGTCGCTGATGGCGTCGCCCAGCTCCTGCGTGTGCTTGAGCAGCTCGTCGAGCACGCCGGCCAGCAGCGCGCGCGAGTGCGTCACGACATGCTCTTCGGTGTCCTCGCCGCGCTCCACACGGGTCATGTCGCCGTCGAGCTCGCTGGTCATATCGGGGCTCGTGATGCGCGGGGCAAACTGCGTCAGCGCGTCGATGATGGCGATGCCCAGCTGGCTCGGCTCCACGGGATCGTTTTTGAGGTAGCGCACGGCGTACAGGCGCTCGATGATGCTCGCGCGCGTGGACTTGGTGCCCAGGCCGCGCTTTTCCATCTCCTGCACGAGCTTGCCCTGGCTGTAGCGCGCGGGCGGCTCGGTCTGCTTGGCCTCGAGCTTAATGTCGAACACGTCGACCGTGTCGCCCTGCTCCAGCGGAGGCATCTGCTCGTCGCGCTTGAGTCCGTACGGGTACGCCTCGCGGAAACCCGGGGTCACGAGCACATCGCCCGAAGCCACGAACGGCTCACCGTTCACATCGAGCTCGAGCTTGGTGTTCTCGATAGTCGCGGGACCCATGAGCGTCGCCAGGAAGCGGCGGGCGATGAGGTCGTAGAGCTTGCGCTGGCCGCCATCGAGCGTGGACGGATCGCCTTCGCCCGTGGGGTAGATGGGCGGGTGGTCGGTGGTCTCGACTTTGCCGCGCGTGGGCTTCATGGGGCCGGCGAGTACCTTTTTGCACACGGGCGCCAGCGCCGGGTTGATCTTTGCCAGGTCGCTCACCACGGCGCCCAGATCGAGCGTCGCAGGGTACACGGTGTTGTCGACACGCGGATAGCTGATGAGGCCCGCCATGTAGAGGGACTCGGCGATGCGCATGGTACGTGCAGGCGAGATGCCCTCGGCCGCGGCGGCAGCCTGCAGCGAGGTCGTCGCAAACGGCGTGGGCGGCTGCTGCTTACGCGAACGCTTGGTCACCGCGGCAACGGTTGCCGTCTTGGCGCCGTCGACGTGACCATACGCCGTCTCAGCAGCATCTTTGTCGGTAAAACGCGCCGTCTTGTGCGCGATCTTAAAGCGGTCGTCCTCGGCAGCACCCTGAGCGGCACCCATGCCGCGAATCTGCCAATAGTCCTCGGGCACAAACGCCATGCGCTCGCGCTCGCGCTCGACCACCAGGGCGAGTGTCGGCGTCTGCACGCGGCCGGCAGAGCGCACGTTACCAAAGCCGCCAAACTTGGCGAGCGTCAGGTAGCGCGTGAGCACCGCACCCCAAATGAGGTCGATGTGCTGACGGCTCTCGCCGGCGTCGGCCAGGTTCTGGTCGAGCGAGACAAGGTTATCGAAGGCCTGCGTGATCTCGGCCTTGGTAAACGAAGAATACTGGGCGCGGGCAACCGGCAAGTCGGGCGCAACCTCGCGCACCTTGTTGAGAGCGTCCGAACCGATCAGCTCGCCCTCGCGATCGAAGTCCGTGGCGATGATGACGCTGTCGGACTTTTTGGCGAGGTTCTTGAGCGAGCGAATGAGCTCTTTCTCGGCCGGCAGCTTAATGACGGGCGCCCAGGTGAGATAAGGCAGGCTCTCAAGCTTCCAACCCTTGATGGAGATACCGTCGGCAAGAAACGGCTTGCGCTTGGTGTCGTAGGGCGGACGAGCCAGGCCATCGGGCATGTCGGCCGGCAGCATCTCGCCGTCCTCGGTAACCGAATACCAGCCCAGCTTTTTATCGAACAGCACGCTGTCGCAAAAATCGGGCGCCAGGATGTGGCCGGCAAGGCCGATGGTCACGCACTCCTCGCCCTTCCACTCAAAACGGTAGATGGCGGTGTTGTACACCTTGTCCTTTTTGGGCTTACCCGTGGACAGCCGCTCAGCGATCTGACGCGCGGCGTCGTTTTTCTCGGCGATGATGAGCTTCAAAAGAGGCTCCTATCTCGTATCTCTGCGGCTACGCCCGCCCGTATGGCGGCCGACTTACGCCCTTGCTTGCTCAATCTGCCCGATGAGCCAATCGCACCAGGCATCCATGCCCTCGCCCTTGCGCGCGCTCACGGCAAACCGCGGCGCCTGCGGATTGAGGTCATCGAGTGTCTTAGTATACCTATCCATGTCAAAATCGAAAGCCGGAGCCACGTCGACCTTGTTGAGCAACTGCGCGCCGGCGTGCTGGAAGATACCCGGATACTTGATAGGCTTGTCGTCGCCCTCGGGCACCGAGAGGATCATAATGGACAGGTTCTCGCCCAGGTCAAAGTCGACCGGGCAGACCAGGTTGCCCACATTTTCGATAAAGATGACGTCGATGTTTTCCAGACCGACGGCCTGGTCGAAGGCGTCGACAGCCTCCATGATCATGTTGCCCTCGAGGTGGCACAGGCCACCCGTGTTGATCTGGATGGCGGGCATGCCGGCTTCCTTCATGGTGATGGCGTCGACATCCGAGGCGATATCGCCCTCGATGACGGCACAGCGCAGGCCGGCTTTGTCACGCAGGCGCTCGTTGGTGCCCAGAATCGTGGTGGTCTTGCCCGAACCGGGGCTCGACAGCACATTGATCACATAGGTGCCTGCCTCATTAAATCGCTGACGCAGCTGATCTGCCAGGCGCTCGTTGCGCGACAGGATCGGCGACGCGATATCAATCGTTTTCTCAGCCATACTCGGCACTCCTTACTTTGGCCCCTTTATACCCCGTTCCCAGGTGGCTGGCGGGCTAATCGTCGGGGGTTTCGATTTCGATACTTGCGATATCGAGCTCGCGGCCGTGCAGTAGGCGCACGTTGGCACCACCACACTGGGGACAGCGACAGTGGAAGCGATCGTGGTCGAAAACCTCGCCGCAGTCCAGACACTCGCTTTGTGGATGGACCTCCTCCACGGCAAGCTCGCAGCCGCGCGTGAGCGGGTCATCGTCGCGAAACGTCTCCCACGCAAAGTCGAGCGCCTCGCGCACAACTTCGGTCATATCCCCGATACGCAGCGTTACCAAAACGGCGCGCGAGGCCCCCGCCCCACGCGCCGCGCGAATCACTGTATCGAGTATGCCGTTGACAATGCCAACCTCGTGCATACCGATTTACTCCTCGTCGTCCTCGTCGTCCGAGAACAGGTCCAGACGGCTCACGAACAGGCCCTCCTTGCCCTCGCGCGCGGTAATGACCACGCGAGCGATGGCGAGCGAAATCTCGTAGAGCGAGAGCAGGGCGCCATACATGAGACCCAGCGTAACGGGCGAGCCGTCGGGCGTAATCACAGCCGAACCCACGAGCAGGCCTACGTACACGTAGCGCCAGGCGCTGCGGAAGGCCGCATAGGACACGATGTGGAAAACGGACAGGTAGAAGATGATGAGCGGCAGCTCAAACGCCACACCAAAGCCGATCATAAAGAGCAGCTCCATGTTGACGTAGTTCTCCAGATCGGGCAGCGCCGTAGCGACGGCCGAGGTCTCGCCGATGAGCCACTCAAAGCCTGCCGGGATAATGATGAAGTAGCAGAAGATGGCACCCAGGAAGAACAGCACCGTCGAGGCGAGCACCGTGGGCACGACCCACTTGCGCTCGTTGGGGCGCAGTGCCGGCAGGAAAAACGCCAGGATCTGCCAGATGATCATGGGCGTGCACATGACCACGGCCATCTTGATGGCCAGCGAGAAGCGCAGGCCAAAGCCGCCGAGCGTGGTGGTGATGTAAAACTTACCGTCCGGCACAAAGGAACGGATGGGGTCTTCCAGGATGTCGAGCACCACGGGTGTGGCGAAATACAGCACGATAGCGGCGGCAAACACCGATACGACCACGATGGTCAAGCGGCGACGGAGCTCTCCCAGGTGATCGAAGAGCGGCATTCGCGCAGGTCCGATAGGCATTACTCATCGCCTCCCTTCGGGGCGTCGGCGGCAGCGGCTTCGTCCTCGGCCTCGAGCTCGCGGGCGAGCTGGTCGACGACAGCCTTGCGCTTGCGGGGACGACGGGCGTAGAGGTCAGCCGTCGTGGGCTCTGCCGGCTCGGGCTCCGGCTCTGCAGCAGGCTCGGGCTCGACGGCAGCAGCAGCGGCAGGCTCTGTACCCTCGGCCTCATCAACAGCGCCTTCGCCCTCAGCAGCACCCTCGCTTGCGGCCTTCTCGGCAGCAAGACGGGCGCGACGCTCGGCAAAGGTCTCCTTCTTGGCGGGCGCTGCCGTCTCGGCGGCATCCTCGTCCGCATCGGAATCGTCGTCGGTCGCAGCAGTCTTCTTGGGCTTGACCGGGGCCGACGCGGCCTCGCTCACCGGATCGATAATCTCGGACTGAACAACGGCCGTCATCTTTTCCTGCGTCTCGCGGAACTGACGGATGGCACGGCCGATCGTGCGGCCCATCTGCGGGAGCTTATCCGGGCCAAACAGCAAAAAGCCGAAGACCACGATGATCGCGAGCTCACCCTCTCCAATACCAAACACACATACCTCCAAGGCTCGATGTGAGTCGAGCCCGCACCGCGCCATTCGGCCGGAACTCGTCTATTCATTCGGTCAAGTATAGCGCCCGGACGCCAAAACGTCCGAGCGCATCACAAACATATGCCAAACGGCACGCCCTTTTGGGGGCAAAGATTATGCAGCGGTGATCGAAATCTCCTGGTCGACACCCAACAGCTGAACCACGCGCATCACCGGGGGCTGTACATTGGTGCAGCTAAAGCGCTTGCCGTGGTCAACCGCATGGTGCGCGGCGCCCACGAGCACGCCAATGCCCGTCGAATCGATGTAGCTCACCTGGGCAAAATCGAGCTCAACGGCCTCGGTGGGCTGCTCGAGTGCCAGGTCGATGGCATTGCGCAGGCTATCGGCGTTAGAGATATCGATCTCACCGGTCACCTTAATGGTGTAGAGCTCTGGCGTGGGGTTTGTGGAAATACCCAAATCCATGTATACGCTCCTTTACGTATCGAAAGTGCGGATAGTACTAGGCGCGGACTTGCGGGGCCCTACGCGTTAGGCGCGCTCGGCACGCGCAAGCTCGGCAGCGACGAGCTTAACGGCCAGCACCAGCACATCGAGCGCGGCCTCCAGGTCCTCGACCGTGGGATAGCTCGGCGCGATGCGGATGTTGGTGTCGCGCGGGTCCTTGCCATAGGGCCAGGTAGCACCGGCCGGCGTGAGCTTGACGCCCAGGTCGGCACAAAGCGCGGCGACCTTTTGAGCCGAGCCCTCGGGACCATCGAAGCTTACAAAGTAGCCGCCGCGAGGATGCGTCCAGGTAGCGCAGCCCGTCTCGCCCAGGCCCTCGGTGAGCTTGCGCTCAACGGCCTCAAAGCGCGGGCGCAAGAACTCGGCATGCTTTTTCATGTGCTCCTTGACCGCCTCGATGGTGGGAAGGAAACGCACGTGGCGCAGTTGGTTGAGCTTATCGGCGCTGATGAGGCCGGCCTTCAGGCGCTTGGAGAACTCCGCGATAACCGCGGGGCTCGCACCGATAAAGCCGATACCGGCACCCGGGAAAGTGATCTTGGACGTCGAGGCGAATGCCACCACGCGGTCCTCGGTGCCCGCCGTGCGGGCAAGATCGAAGATGTTGGCGAGCTCGTCGGTCTCATCGTACAGGTCGTGCACGCAGTAGGCGTTGTCCCAGAAGATGCGGAAATCGGGCGCGGCCGTGGGCATCTCGACCAAGCGGCGCACAGTGTCCTCGCTAAAGGTGATACCCGTGGGGTTGGAATACTTGGGCACGCACCAGATGCCCTTGATGGAATCGTCGGCGGCAACGAGGCGCTCGATCTCGTCCATATCGGGGCCGTTGTCGGTCATCGCGACGGGGACGTTCTCGATACCCAGGTCAGCGGTAATTCCAAAGTGGCGATCGTAACCGGGAACCGGACACAGGAACTTGACCTTCTTGCCGTCGTGCGCGGCCTCGTAGGCATCCCAGGGCTCGCTGCCGCACGAGCCGCAGCGCCAGAACATGCCAGCGATGTCGTGCTCGATCAGCAGGCTCGACGAGCCCAGCACGAGCGTCTGCTCGGCGGGGCAGCCCAGGAACTCCCCTGCCAGCTTACGTGCCGAGGGAATGCCCTCAAAGCAGCCGTAGTTGGAACAGTCGACGTTGCCGTCGTGCAGATCGGCATCGACATTGAGGATATCGAGCATGGGTCGAGAGATGTCCACCTGGGAGGGCGACGGCTTGCCGCGGGCCATGTCGAGCGCCAGGCCCTTGGCCTTGACCTCGGCGACCTCGGCTTTGAGCGCCTCGATGGCGGCATCGAGTTCGGTGGTTTCCATCTTCTGGTAGATCGTCTGCATGGGGTGCGACCTTTCGCGAAGCGGTACGTTGCAGTTCGTCTAAGTATAGACCGCCATCGTCGCAACGTTATGAAGCCGTGATAGATTAAGTTCATCGCAATCAATTACGAATCGCCGCGCATGCCGGCGTGGGGCGCCCAAGGAGGCACTATGGAGTACGGATCGTTTCAGGCCGAGGAATTCGGCGACTTGCAGCGCCTGGTCGACGGACTGTTTTACGACCGCCACGCCATCGACCGGCTTGACCTAATCGTGCAGGCCGAAATCGTCGACTTGGCACCCGACCTCATGGAAATCGTGAACCTTTTGCCGCCCGGCTGCTACGATCGCCGGTCGCTGTGCGACCAGCTCAACTCCGCCTTGGCTGCCCACGGCTGGGGCGCCGTCTACGGCACCGTGGAATAGCCCTAGTCGTTTAAGAACGTCCCCAATGATTAAAACGCCGCCTGTGATGGTGTTCACAGGCGGCGTTTTTAAACTTGTATGTGCTTTTACTCGTCCTTGGGCGCGGGGTGCTTGCAGATCACACTCATGTAGATCATGCCCAGCACGGCCGCGGTGACAGAGCCGGCAAGAATGGCGGCCTTTGCGGCCAAGACCTCAAACTGGGCCGTCGGGAAGGCGAGGCCGCTGATGAGGATCGACATGGTAAAGCCGATACCGCCCAAAATGCCCACACCGGCGATCATGTGCCAGTTGACATTATGCGGCAACTCGGAAATCTTGAGTTTAACCAGGGCAAACGTCATGCCAAAGATACCGATCGGCTTGCCCAGCAGCATGCCAAAGTACACGCCGAGCGTCACCGGGTCGGTGAGCAGCGTGCTCATGTCCACGCCCACCAGGCGAACCTGCGCGTTCACGAACGCAAAGATCGGCAGGATCACGAAGTTGACCGGCGTGGAGATCAGACGCTCCATGCGGATGAGCGGCGGGGTTACGCGGTGCATGACGCGCTCGACCTTGGTGGTCGAGACGGTAAAGTCATGCTGGCCCAGGATGTGCGCCTCGTCGTCGTAGCGATCATCGAGCAGCGGCAGGCACTCGCCCAGCCAATCGGTGAGGCTATCGAGCTTGACACCGCACTTGGCCGGGATGGTAAAGGCCAAGATGACGCCAGCAAGCGTAGCGTGCACGCCGCTCTTGAACATGCAAAACCACAACAGCAGACCCAGTACCGAATACGGGGCAAGGCGGTAGTGCTGCGTCTTGTTGAGCCACACGAGCGCGCAGGTCACAAGCGCGGCGGCGCCCAACCAAAACGGATTGGGGCTCTGACCGTAGAAGATGGCGATGGCGGCGATGGAGATGAGGTCGTCGGCGATAGCGAGCGTCGAGAAGAACACGCGCACGCCGTTGGGCACGCGATTGCCCAAAAGCGACAGCACGCCCAGCGCAAAGGCAATATCGGTTGCCATGGGGATGGCCCAACCGTTGCGGGCGCCGGCATGGTTAAAGATCAGGTAGATGCAGGCGGGAACGACAACGCCGCCCACGGCCGCCAGCATGGGAAGCATGGCCTGACGCGGATTCTTGAGCTCGCCGACCGTCATCTCGTACTTAAGCTCAATGCCCACCAACAAAAAGAAAATCGCCATGAGGAAGTCGTTGACGAAAAGCTCAACGGTGAGACCGGCCGTAAGGTTTCCCAGACCCACATACAGCGGGGTCTCCAAAAAGTGATGGACGGCCTCGTAGGCATCGGTATTGGCGCAAATGACGGCGGCGATGGCGGCGAAGACCATGACGGCGGCGGAAATCGTGCCGTTCTCGGCGATGCGCTCCCAGATGTCGTGACGTTCAAAGCGCTTGCGCTCACGAACGTTGAACAGCTGCTCAGTTGCTGCCATGGGCGGCTCCTTTCACGGGAAAGCTCCCGTCTTAAAAAAGCACGGCCCGCCCAAGTGGCGGCGCCGCGCTCTAACGTATTACGCTTGCATCTAGCCTACCCTGCACGACAAGCACGCAGGCGTGGCCGAAAAGCGGAACCACAGGTTGAACATTATTTGTTCAACGGCACGGGCATACCTGTCCAAGAGACGACGCGGCGCCGTGCACAAAAAACGACCGGAGCGCGGGGCGTCCGCGGTCCGGTCGTGGCGTTTGGTCAACTAAACCTAGCAGGCGGCCATGATGGGGGCAGCGACCTGCTTCTTACGGGAGAGGACGCCCGGCATCCAGACGCCGTCGTGCTCGTCGGCAATGCCCAGGCCCTTCTGAGCGGCCTCGGTCTCGCCCTCGAGCAGGACCTGCGAGCCCTCCTCCATGATGTCAGTGATGCACAGGACGATGCCGTCGGCACCTTTCTCGGCGGCGTAGGCGCGCATGGCCTTGCGAATCTCGTCGATCATGCCGAGTGCGCGGGTCTTGTCGACAGTCTCGTACTGGCCGATGAGCAGCTTCTTGCCGGCGGGCTCGAACATCTTGATGTCGTTGCCGACCATCTCGGCTGCGGTGAAGGAGCCGGACGGGCGGGTGAGGAAGACTTCCATGCCAAACTTGACCGGGTCGACGCCCACCTGCTCGCCGAGCTTGGCGGCGACGGCGCGGTCGACATCGGTGGTGGTGGGGCTCTTGAGCATGAGCGTGTCGGTCATCATGGCCGAGAGCAGCAGCTTAGCCTGGACGTCGGAAAGCTCAACGCCGAGCACGCCGGCGAGCTTGGTGACGATGGTGCAGCTGGAGCCCCAGGGCAGGCAGATGTAGTGCAGCGGGCCGGCGGTCTCGAAGTCGCCGATGCGGTGATGATCGACAACGCCAAAGACCGTGGCGTCCTTAAGGCCGGCGACAGACTGGGCGGACTCGTTGTGGTCGGTGAGGACGACGAGCTGGCCGGCCTCGACGGACTCGATCACGCGGGGCTCGGCAATGCCGGCGTCGGCAAGCAGCTTGGCGGACTCGGCCGGAAGCTGACCAAGGGCGCAGGCCTCGTAGGTGTTGCCGGCATACTCAACCTGGTTGAGCAGCTGGGACAGGACGACGGCGCTCATGATGGCGTCGTTATCGGGGTTCTGGTGACCAAAGACAAGAACGTTTGCCATGGATATCCTCCACTTGATATGTGTACTTGGACGTAGCTATGGTAGCACGCTGACGCCGAACCCTTGGGCACGGAAGGGCCGCGGCACAATTTGGAGCAGGCGTTGGAGCAAAGTCTATCCCTTTCGCACCATGTTGGTGCAAAGTAACCTGGCCTCCTTGCACTAGCTATTTGCCGGCGGCGCGCAGGGCTACGTAGGCGGCACCGATGATGCCGGCGTCGTTGCCGAGCGAGGCGACCTTAATGGGCGTCTCGCGCGAGGCAGAAAGCGCGTACTGCTTAAAGTGCTCGCGGGCCTTGTCGAGGTAGACATCGGCCGAGGCGGATGCGCCGCCGCCGATCAGGAACATCTCGGGGTCGACCACGTTGGCGATAAGCGCCAGAGCGCGACCGAGATAATCGGCCATGGTATCGACCGCGGCCAGCGCGAGCTTGTCACCCTCGCGGCAGGCCTGGAACACGTCCTTGGAATCGGAGGGGCCGGTGAGCTCGATGGGCTCGACGCCCGCCTTCTCGCACTCGGCAAGGTAGTTGCTCACCACGCCGGTGGCGCTGGAATACTGTTCCAGGTGGCCATGGCCGCCGCAGCCGCAGGTGCGCTCCTCGGCAGGATTCAGGCACATGTGGCCGATCTCGCCGCCGGCGCCCACGACGCCCGACACCACATCGCCGTTGACGATAACGCCGCCGCCCACGCCGGTACCGATGGTGACCATCACGACGTTCTGCACGCCCTTGGCAGAGCCGAGCCAGGTCTCGCCCATGGCAGCGGCGTTGGCATCGTTTTCGTACTTAACGACCGCGTCGGGGCAGTGCTCCTGAATGGCGATCCTCAGCTCGGGCAGGTTAATGGCAATGTTGGCCTTAACCTTGGCGTCGCCCGAAGCCGGGATGGGACACGGAACGGCCAGGCCAATGCCCGCCACAAAGGCGCGCGGAATCTGCGCCTTGGCGACCACCTGGTCAATAGCCTCGGTCACCGCGGCAAAGCCCGCAGCGTCAACGATGGGAGGCGTGGGCACGCTGGCCTTGGCAAGCAGGTTGCCGTCCTCGTCGAACAGGCCCTCCTTAACCGAAGTGCCGCCAACGTCGATGCCGATGTAGTACTGCTTAGGTTCCATGGGAGCCCACCTTTCTCGTTTAAACATTGCCTGTATGGTACCGCTCCCCAGGCAAAAACCTGTCAAAAAGGGACAGGTTTGTTTTGGCAGGTTTTATCTGGGAAAACGCAAGGCATGAGATTTGGTTCGCTGGGCGGCAAAACGGCCCAACCCCATCTTCGAGCCGATCAATTTGCTCAATACCACATTATTCGAATGCATATTCATTTAGAGCGCTCTAGTTGATATAGAAAAGCGTTTTTTGATTATATCTTTCTCGAACTTTTCAAAAACGCAATAGGGATGCTTAGGCGTGGACTATACTTTCGTTTGTACTCAATCAAGCCGGAAAGGAGGTTCCATGATTCCCAAATACGAGGCAATAGCTGCAGATATCCGTCGAAGCATCGAGGACGGCGCTCTAAAGCCGGGCGACAAGCTGCCCACCGTCGTTGAGTTCTGCGAGCTCTATAGCGTTTCCAAAATCACCGTCAAACGAGCTATTGAGCAGATTACCGATGAAGGTCTTGTTACCAGCCGGCGCGGATCGGGCACCTACGTTAAGGACACGGCGGGGCTTCCCGGCCAGGCGTTTTTCCAGGGCAAGAACAATCGCTCCCAGGGCTTTTCGTATGAGCACCGCGGGGAGAAGGTGACCTCGGTGGTCTACGATTTCTCGATTGTCAATCCGCCAGCAGACGTCGCTGCCCAGCTGGGAATTGCCGAGGACGACTTTGCCTATCACATCGTGCGCGTGCGCCAGGTCGACGAGAAGCCCATCGTTATCGAGTACACCTACATGCCCCTCGAGCTGATTCCGGGCCTTAAAAAGAAAGACCTGTATGGATCGGTCTACAGCTTCATCCGCAAGCAATGCGGGCTGAAGATTTCGAGCTTCCACCGCACCATTCGCGCCGTAGCGGCAACCGAGGAAGAGGCTGAGCGCCTGGACACCAAACCCGGCTCTCCCCTGCTCGAGCTCAACCAGATTGGCTTTTTGGATAGCGGCACCGCCTTTGAGCATTCGATCTCGCGCAACGTTGGTGACCGCTTTGAGCTGCACAACGTAACGTTGGCATAGGTTTTTGTAGTCATGCGGGCGCTCGTTACGGCTCGTTTAGAGTGGGCGGCCGCGCAACACCATGGGGGTATGAACATGTCCGATTTGATTAAACTGACGCCGATCTTTCACGAGAAGATCTGGGGCGGCCGCCAGCTCGAAACCGTATTTGGTTATGACATTCCCGAGGGTCCCATCGGTGAGTGCTGGGCCATCTCGGCACACCCCAACGGCGACTGCCAGATCGCTGAGGGCCCGTACGCCGGTCACACGCTGTCATGGCTGTGGGCCGAGCACCGCGAGCTCTTTGGCAACTGCGAGGGCAAGGAGTTCCCGCTGCTCATTAAGATTCTAGACGCCAAGGACGACCTTTCGATCCAGATCCATCCCAATGACGAGTACGCCGCCGAGCACGAGAACGGCAGCCTGGGCAAAACCGAGTGCTGGTATGTACTGGACTGCGAGCCCGGCGCCACGATCATCGTCGGACAGCGCGCGCACGACCGCGCCGAGGCCGCGCGTATGATCGAGGACGGCCGCTGGGACGACATGCTCAACGTGCTGCCGATTCACAAGGGCGACTTTTTCCAGATTGATTCCGGTACCGTCCACGCCATCAAGACCGGCACGCTCATTTTGGAGACGCAGCAGTCGAGCGACGTGACGTATCGCCTGTACGACTACGACCGTCCCGGCACCGACGGCAAACTGCGTCCCCTGCACATTGAGCAGAGCCTCGACTGCATCGACTTTGATGCTCAAGCTCCGACCGACGGCACGGTGACCGCGCCCGAGGTCGACGGCGTGACCATGCTCGAGTCTAACTCCTGCTACACCGTCGATCGCGTGCGTGTCGACGGCAGCAAGACCCTCGACCAGCGCTGGCCCTTCATGTGTCTGTCGGTCATCGACGGCGAAGGCACCGTCTGCGGCGACCCCGTCCACAAGGGAAGCCACTTGCTGGCCCCGAGCACCGTGGACAAGATCGAGCTCGAGGGCAATATGGAACTGATTATCAGCCACCTGTAGGTCACCGGTCCCCAAGCGCTCGCCGGGACGGGGCGCGGGGTTTGGTCGCCTGCTCGGACAGTCCTGCTCGCACGGAGAGCACATTAAGTGCTCT
>NZ_QROG01000011.1:0-5212 GCF_003474585.1 Collinsella sp. AF39-11AT
GCTGGGCCTATGCCGGAATCTCTCCCACAGAAACCACCGAAGAGCCCGTTTTATCATTATGAGGTAACATGAAACTAGACGTTATATACGTATTAGTTATTTCAATATTTCGATAAGAGTGATTAGATATGCCTGCACCCAAAAATGCACCGCTTTACCAGCAGATTTACGACGAGATCAAGGATGCGATCGAGAAAGGTGTTTATGCACCCAAGGAGCGTATTCCGTCCGAGCTCGAGCTAGCCGAGCAGTACGAGGTGAGCCGAATTACGGTGCGTCGCGCCGTCGAGGAGCTGTGCTCCGATGGCTACCTGGTTAAGCAGCAGGGCCGTGGCACCTTTGTTTCCACGCCGCACATCAATCGCCAATTTCACGCCTCGACGCTGCAGACGTTTACCGCGCTGTGTGCCGGCAACGGCATGAAGGCCGGTGCGCACGTAATCGATCGCCAGATTGTGCCGGCGCGCCAAAACGAGATGGAGTTCTTTGGCCTGCAGAAGGATGCGCTGCTGCTGCACATCAAGCGCGTGCGTACTGCCGACGGCGAGCCCATCTTTGAAGAGAACATCTTTGTGCCGTTTGACGCCTACCGTGAGCTGTTGACGGCCGATCTTGAGGACAAGTCGATTTTTGCCGAGGTCGAGCGTGTTGGCGGAACGCCGATTGTCTCGGTTGGTTACCGTACGGTCGAAGCCGTTCGCGCCAACGCCGAGCAGGCGGCTGAGCTGGGCATTGCTCCGCACGATCCGCTGCTCAACCTGCGCGCCGGCTTTATCGGACCCAATGGCGAGCCGGTCCTGATGGGTAAGCAGTACTACGTGGGATCGCGCTACGTTATGGTCATGTAGCTCTAGTTGCGCGGTTTTCCAAACCGCGCAACGGGCCGACGCTGCGCCCTTGGTTCCGCCGTTCTAGCGAACGGCGGACCGGTCGACGCTGCAAACGCCCCTAAGCGGCAATCTGACGTTCAATCGTCGGTCGCGTACCGAAGTACGCTTCCCTCCTCTTTCACGTCACCTTGCTCGCTTAGGGGCGTTTTCGCTGACTTATGCTCAACCTGAGACGTTTCCACGCCTGTCAAGAGCTTAGCCGTTGGGGACGTTCTTAAACGACTAGTCATTCAAGAACGTCCCCAATGACTACCCGCAGAATGAGCGTGGCTGACAGCCGTACGGCAGCGGTCCGCGTGGCGGCGTATAATCGGCGGCAGATGACTTGGACGTTAGGAAACCATGACCGATAGCATGCAGCAGATGGCGCTCGACACGCTCGGCGCCTATTTTGGCTACACCTCGTTTCGCCCGGGGCAGGACCGCATGGTCGATGCGATCCTTGCCGGCCGCGACGCGCTGGGCGTTATGCCCACGGGCGCCGGCAAGTCCATTTGCTACCAGGTGCCTGCGCTCATGCTGCCCGGCATCACCTTTGTGGTGAGTCCGCTGCTGTCGCTTATGGAGGACCAGACCCGCGCACTGCTTGCGGCGGGCGCGCGCCCCAGCTATCTCAACTCCAGCCTTACGCCGGCTCAGCAAAATACCGTGCGCAAGCGGGCGCGCGAGGGTCGCTACCAGCTTATGTATGTGGCACCTGAGCGCCTGCTCGAGCCGCGTTTTCTGGCCTTTGCGCAGGAAGCTGCGGCCGAAGGCGGCATCGGCGTTCCGCTCGTGGCCATTGACGAGGCCCACTGTGTGAGCCAATGGGGTCAGGATTTCCGCCCCGCCTACCTGCAGATTCGCGAGTTTATCGATTCCCTGCCGCAGCGCCCCATCGTGGCGGCCTTTACCGCTACAGCGACTGAGCGCGTGCGTGCGGACATTCAGCAGATGCTCGGCCTGCAAAACCCGGCGACGGTGGTGACGGGCTTCGATCGCAAGAACCTCTACTTTGGCTGCGAGGAGATGGGCGACAAGGCTAAGACCGCGTGGGTGCGCGACTATGTGATCGCGCATTCGAGCGAGAGCGGCATCGTGTATTGCTCGACTCGCAAGACGGTTGATGCGCTGGCAGGAGAGCTTGCTGAGGCGTTGGGTCCCAGCGGCATTCGCGTTGGCCGCTACCATGCCGGCATGGGTAATGACGCCCGCCGCCAAAGCCAGCGCGCCTTTATCGACGACGATATTCAGGTGATGGTTGCCACCAACGCCTTTGGCATGGGCATCGACAAGCCCAACGTGCGCTACGTCATCCATAACAACGTGCCCGAGAGCATCGAGGCCTACTACCAGGAGGCGGGCCGCGCCGGCCGCGATGGCGATCCGGCCAGCTGCCACCTGCTGTGGAACGGCAACGATTTTCGCATGCGCCGCTTTTTGATCGACCGCGGCGATGCGGCCGACGAGACGCTCGACGACGAGCAGCGCGCGTGGGCGCTCCAGAACCGATATCGCCTGCTCAGTCAGATGGAAGGCTATTGCAACACCACCGGCTGCCTACGCGAATACATGCTGCGCTACTTTGGCGACGAGGCCGCGGCCGAGCATACGGCCGTGGGCGGCGCCGCCGCGGATGAGGCCGAGGGCTGTGGCAACTGCAGCAACTGCCTCACGCAGTTCGAGGTCGAGGACGTCACCGGTATGGCTCGCGCCGCCGTGCGCTATGTGGCCACGCGCCCCATGCGCTTTGGCAAGTCGCTCATCGCCGATGTGCTTCACGGCGGCAACACCGAGCGCATTCGCCAGATGCATCTGGACGAGGACCGCGGCTATGGTGGGCTGTCGAGCGAATCGGTCGGCCGCATCAAGGACATCATCGGCCAGCTGTGCGGCCGCGGTTATTTGGCCACCTCGCAGGGGCAGTACCCGGTCGTGGGCCTGGGTCCGCGTGCCGGCGAGGTCGAGGACGAGGCGTTTGCCTTTACCGTTAAGCGTCGCGCGTCCAAGCGCAAGGCCTCGGCCCGTGCTCGCCGTGCGGTGGATCTGCTGCGCGAGGAGGCCGAGCTGGATCAGCGCCCGCGCGTGGGCGACGATGCCGAGCTGTTCGAGCGCCTGCGTACCCTGCGCAAGGAGATCTCGACCGAGCTCGAGATGGCGCCGTACATGGTCTTTTCCGACAAGGCCCTGCGCGGCCTGTGCCGCCTGCGCCCGCAAACGCGCGACGAGCTGATTCAGGTCAACGGCATCGGCGAGAAAAAGGCCGATGCCTTTGGCGAGCAGTTTATGGCGGCGATTGAAGAGTTTGAGTCCGAGCATGCGCGGGATGGAGCGTAACGATGGCAACCGACGATAAAACCGACCGCGCTGGCGTATCCGCCGTACCGCTGTACCAGCAGGTCATGGACGACCTGAAGGGCGAGATCGCGCGCGGCGTGTATGCGGCCGGCTCGCGCATTCCTTCCGAGATGGAGCTCGCGAAGTCTTACGGCGTGGGACGCATCACCGTGCGTCGCGCCATCGAGGAGCTGTCGCGCGCGGGATATCTCAACCGACAGCAGGGGAGGGGCACCTTTGTGTGCGCTCCCAAGCTCAAGCGCAAGATTGTCCAGAAAGGTGACGTCCAGAGCTTTACTGAGGGTTGTGCCGCCAACGACATGGTGGCCGGAGCGCGTCTGGTGTCGCGTACGGTGGTCGCGGCGACGCGCGAGGATGCGGCGTTCTTTGGCGTGGAGCCCGGCTGCGAGCTCATCGTGGTCGAGCGCGTGCGCACGGCGGATGGCGTGCCCGTCATGCTCGAGAACAACGCCTTTGTGCTGGCCGACCATCCCTACCTGCAGACGCTTGCCGATAAGGACCTCACCGATAACTCGATCTTTGCGCTCGTTGCCGAGCATTCGGGCCGCGCGCCGCTCAAGTCCGACCCCTGTACCGTGGAGATTGCGCTTGCCGATGCTCAGGCGGCCCCGCTGTTGGAGGTGCCGGCCGGCGAGCCACTCTTCTATATGGAGGCGTACTTTACCGATGAGGACGAGCGGCCCCTGCTGCTCGGGCGCCAAAAGATCGTGGGCTCGCGCTACGTGTTCGACATCTAACGTCCATAGATAGAACAACATAGAACAAATTTGCTGAAATGACTTCACCTGCGACAGCTCGCATGCTATAAATAGAACAACATAGAACGACTGCAGGTACGAGCTGCCGTCGTCCAAAGCCGCCACACAAGGAGGAGCGTCACCGTGAACGCACACGATCTGATTCAGGAAATTATCGAGCGCAAGGGTAAGATCGAGAACGTCTTTTGGATCGCCTGCGGCGGTTCGATGATCGACCTGATGCCGGCTAACGAGCTGCTCAAGCGCGAGGCCACTACGTTTGCCTCGACGGTCTACACCGCGCGCGAGTTTTGCCTGATGGCCCCCAAGAGCCTGGGGCCGAAGTCGCTCGTCGTCGCCTGCAGCCACAGTGGCAACACGCAGGAGGTCATCGACGGTTGCGAGATGGCGTTGACTGCCGGCGCCGAGGTCGTCGCCCTCACCGACTGCGAGGGCTCCAAGATCGACAACGGCAAGTGGACCACCTGGGTCTACCCCTGGGGCGAGGGTGTGTCGCAGGCCGAGGTGCCGCAGGGCATCGGCGCTCTGATCGCCGCCGAGCTGCTCGACCAGCAGGAAGGCTACGAGGCGCTCGCCGACATGTACGAAGGCCTCAAGCAGATGGATGCGCTGCTGCCCGCCGCCCGCGAGAAGGTCAACGCCGAGCTGGGCGCCCGCTTTGCCGAGCTCTGCCAGCAGCACAAGTTCTTCTATATCCTGGGGTCCGGCCCCAACTTTAGTCAGACCTACGCCATGGCCATCTGCTCGCTCATGGAGATGCAGTGGCAGCACTGCTGCTATATCCACTCCGGCGAGTACTTCCACGGCCCCTTCGAGGCTACCGAGCCCGGCGTGTTCTACTTTGTGCAGCTCGGATCGGGTGAGTGCCGCCCCATGGAGGAGCGTGCACTCGCGTTCCTCAACACGCACACCGATACGATTATGGTGCTCGATGCGCTCGAGTACGGCGTGGGCGAGGTACCTGCCAGCGTGCGTTCGTTCTTGGAGCCGATCTTCTTTTACGCGATGAGCTGCGAGCTGCGCGCCGCCCGCGGCAAGGTGTTCGACCACAGCCCCGAGATCCGTCGCTACATGGGCATCGAGCAGTACTAAGTAACGGGAAAACCATTCACCTTCGATTCGCAAGGGCACTGCGTGAGTCAAAAAAGCGGGCCGCGCCGGGGATTTCCGGCGCGGCCCGCTTAGTATCGCGCTTAGATTCGCAAGGTTGCGGCAGCCAGCGGCCTA
>NZ_QROG01000011.1:5222-80781 GCF_003474585.1 Collinsella sp. AF39-11AT
GCAAGGTTGCGGCAGCCAGCGGCCTACTTTGCGTCGTAGGCCTCGGTGTCCCACCAGTCGAGCTGGGCGATGTTGTCGCGGATGTGCTGGCAGCTCTTGTGGAAGCCCTCGAGCTCGTACTCGGACAGGTCGAGCGTGTAGACCTCCTCGACGCCCTCGGCGCCGATCACGCACGGCAGGGAGGTGAAGATGCCCTCCTCGCCATACTGGCCGGTCATGAGCGTGGAGGCGGAAAGCACGGCGTGCTCGTTGTGCAGCACGGCGGCGCAGACGCGCGCGGCGGAGTTGGCGACGGCGTACTCGGTGCACTGCTTGCCCTGGTAGGTCACATAGCCGCCCTTGCGCGCGAGCTCCTCGATCTCCATGTGGTCGAAGGCGTACCTGTCGGGGTTTTCGGCCTGAAGCTCGTTAAGGCTCTTGCCGGCGATGGTCGCGGACTTAAAGGCGGCCAGCTGGCTAAAGCCGTGCTCGCCGATCATGTAGGCGTCGATGGACTTGGGGCTCACGCCGACCTTCTTGGAGATCTCGGTGCGCAGGCGGGCGGAGTCCAGGCCGCAGCCCGAGCCGATGATCTTCTTGGGATCGTAGCCGGTCAGGTGCCACAGCTCGGTGCACACGACGTCGCAGGGGTTGGAGATGCTCACGAAGATGCCGTCAAAGCCGGCGTCGACGATGCGCTTGGCAAAGGTGCGGGCGGCGTCGGTGGTAAAGAACAGCTCACCGTCGCGGTTGCCGGCGGCCAGCGCGACCTTGCCGGCAGCGTTGACGATGACGTCGCAGCAGGCCAGCTCCTCGTAGTGGTCGTAGCAGTTGACGATCTTGGTGTTGTACGGGACAAACGAAAGGGAGTCGCGCAGGTCCTGGACCTCGGATGTCACCTTGGTCTCGTTGATATCGCACAGGTACAGCTCATCGGCAATGCCCTGCATGAGCAGGCTGTTGGCGACATGTGCTCCTACGTGGCCCTGGCCGACCACACCGATCTTACGCGTCTGGTACATATATGTATCCTTTCGGCCGAGTTTCTCGCGTCGAACCATTGTAGCCTTCTGCCGTCACTTTGCTAGGCTAAAGCGAAGTAGATTTTTGGGACATGCTTTAATCTCTACTTTTGGAGTGATTTGGGCCGCTGGCGACATCGCCGGGCGATGTGCTCGCGCGGATGGGGCCGCTCGTTGTACCATAGCTGCAACTGACTCGTAAGGAGCATCCATGCCCATTCGCATCCCCGACGCCCTCCCTGCCGCCGCGCAGCTCGAGAGCGAGAACATCTTTGTCATGACCGAGTACCGCGCGCTGCACCAGGACATCCGTCCGCTGCGCGTGCTCATCCTCAACCTCATGCCCACCAAGATCGCCACCGAGACGCAGATCATGCGCAAACTCTCCAACACGCCGCTGCAGGTGGAGGTGGACCTGCTGCGCACCAAAACGCACGAGGCCACGCACGTGAGCGCCGGCCACCTGGAGACGTTCTACCGCACGTTCGACGACATCCGCGACATCCACTACGACGGCCTGATTATCACGGGCGCGCCCGTGGAGCAGATGCCGTTCGAGGAGGTCGACTACTGGCCCGAGCTCTGCCAGATCATGGATTGGTCCACCACGCACGTGCACTCCACGCTGCACATTTGTTGGGGCGCGCAGGCGGGGCTCTACCATCATTACGGTATCCAGAAGTACGACCTGCCGGCAAAGGCGAGCGGCGTATTTGAGCATTATCTGGTGAAGCCGCAAAGCCCGCTGGTCCGCGGCTTTGACGACCGCTTCTATGCCGTGCATTCGCGCAACACCGATGTGCGCCGCGAGGACGTGGAGGCCGAGCCGCAGCTTGAAGTCGTGGCCGTGTCCGACGAGGTAGGCCTGTATATCGTCAAGTCGACCGACAGCCGCCGCTTTTTTGTCTTTGGCCATCCCGAGTACGATACCGACACGCTGCGCCTGGAGTACGAGCGCGACGTGAAGCGCGGGCTCAACCCTCAGGTGCCGGCGCATTACTTCCCGGGCGACGATCCCACCGCCGAGCCGCGCAACGTCTGGCGCAGCCAGGCTCAGCTGCTCTACACCAACTGGCTCAACTACTACGTCTACCAGACCACGCCCTACGACCTGGCCCGCGCCGGCGAGGAGCACTAGACTGCGATGGTGCTGCTGTAGCCGTGGCTGATGTGGCGGCGATTAGGCGCTGATGATGTTGGGCAGCGGCAGGTCGTGGGCATCGGTGGGGATGTGGTCGACGTGCTGTTCGTCAAAGGCGATGCCGACGATTTGACATACGGGCGAGAGCATGGGCAGGTAGCGGTCATAGCAGCCGCCGCCGTAGCCTAGGCGCATGCCGGTGCGGTCGAATGCTACGAGCGGCACGACGATCATGTCGAGAGCTTCGGCAGGCACGATAGGGAAGCGGCTGCTGTCGATGTCCGTGGCCGCAAAGGCCCGCGTGGGGTGGGCGATAAACGGAGCCGCGTCCGCGTCGCCGGCAGCAACTGCCCGCATACACATGCGCTGGCCACAAGCTGCGGCGTCTGTTGCCGAGAGCATGCACGGATAGGCCACGCGCCAGCCACGTTTGGCGGCAGCTGCGGCAAACGCGGCTGAGTCGACTTCGGAACCCATCGCGGCATAGACGGCAACGGTGTGCGGCGCCGCGGCATCCAAGCGGCCCAGCAGCTCAACCAGCCGCGCACAGATATCAGCAGACTTCGCCGCCCGCAAGTCCAAATCAAGAGCATCACGCCGAGCAATCACCGCCCGCCGCAACTCAGCCTTGTCCATCCCGGCTTCCTCTCCCAAACCTACCAAAAAGGGACAGGTTTATTTTGGCAGGTTTTATCTGGGCAAATGTCGAAACCACCACAAAGGTGCCTGTCCCCTTTGTGGTGGTTTTGGCCCATGCGTTAACGCTATAACGCCGCGGCGATTGCTTCGGTCACAAACTTATTGAGTGACTCGCCCTTCTTTGCCGCCGCCAGTGCTGCCTGCTTGTGAAGCTCGGAGCCTGTTCTCACATTGAACGAGCCCTTAAAAGCCCGCTCTGGTTCCTTGCCCTTTTCGGCACAAAACTCAAGGTAATCGTCGACGGCGTCGTGGAAGCATTGCTCCACTTCTTCAGCCTTGGAGCCTTCAAATACAATTGCGTCCCTAATGCCGGCGACCATACCTGTTAGTACATGCTGCTCGGCATCGAACTCGACTGGGGCGAAATAGCCCTTGTATGCCAAAACGTTACTCATGACTGCCTCCGACATCCTGCAGAAATCGAACGATGTTTCGAATTGTCCCCGCTGTCAATTCGTCAGATGGATGAGGCGCGTGCATCACGAACATCCTGCCATCTGAGGGCCTGTAGAAGCGAATGCGCGATCCGGATGTCTTGCCTTTGCTGTCCATTTCAAAGCCATATGAGGCCATGACTTTTAAAAAATCGGCATACCGATACGTCGAAGGGCAGCTAAACAGTTGGGCGATGAGTTTATCGGCTCGAGTCATCCCGCCTCACATTCTGCAACTATATTCTAGTTGCAATTTAAGTCCGATGCAAACACTCATAATATAGAACATGTGTACGTATAGAACAAGTGTTCGAATCACCACTGAGAAAGGGGACAGGCACCTTTGTGGTGGTCTGTGCTGTGGAGTGGGCGTCTGCGGCAGTTCGTCTCGATCTGTAACAGTAACTCGGCAAAAATGGGCCTAGCTGTTACAGATCGAGACAAAGAGCCGGCGACATTCGGAAACGTCTCGATCTGTAACATCTGGAGCCGATATTGCCGTCTAGATGTTACAGATTGAGACAAACCGCCGCGGTGGGCTGCGCCGCCCCGCCCAAGCCGCAGAAAAAAGGTAGATTTTCAGGCATGTCCCAAAAATCTACCTTTGCTGTGCGTTAGCCCAGCAGGTCGATGACGTTAAAGCCGGCGTTGCTCTTGGCGATGACGTCTCGGCCGCCAAAGACGCAGGTGGGCGACGCGGCTGCGATGCGCGTCACATCGGCGCCAAGCGAGCGCAGCTCACCGGGTGTGGCCGCAAGCATCTGGGCGCGGCGCTCCTCGCGGGCGTGCGGATCGAGTCCAGCCAGGTAGGTCGTGTTGCGGCGTTTGGTGAGCGCGTACGGCTTCACGGGCGCGTCCATGCCGCTCACGCAGCTCACGATAAAGCCCTCAAAGGCGGCCTCGTCGGGCTCAAAGCTGCCGAGCCATTCGCCCGCGCGCGCCACGCGCTCAATCGAGGGGTCGATTGCCGGGTCGCGGTAGGTGTAGAACGCCGCCTGACGCTCGCCGGCCGCGCGGAATCCGCAGCCGTACGCGCCACCCTTAACGCGGATCTCGTTCCACAGGTAGTCGTAGGAGAGCGCGTTGGCGGCAACCGCCCAGGCGCCCGTCACGTCGAGCCCCAAGCGACGTGGGTCGCACGCGCTTGCCGCAAAGCAGATGTCGCTGGGGATGACAAAAGCCTCGTGGCGGTCGCACGGCGTCGGCACCACGAGCGCGTTGCGGCCGGCATCGGCGCCGTCGCCTGCGCCAAGCCCCAGGTCGCCCGCGGCATCCCAGTACGCGTCAAAGTCCTCATCGCTGCCGGTAAAGCTCGCCATACAGCCGTCGGCCACAAAGATGCGGTCTGCCAGCTCGGCAAGCTTGGCACGCAGGCCGTCCAGGCGCTCGTCAAAGTGCTCGAGCAAATCGCGCAGGAACAGGTAGAAGTCCACGCCCGAGAGCTGTTCGCGCACCACGGCCGAAGGCGAGGTGTAGCTCATCGCGCGGCCGAGTGCCGCCGAGTGTCCGTTGTTGATAAAGCCTTGCTCAAGCCCAATGCGAATCTGCGTGAGCACGTCGCGCACGCGGTCGGCGTCAGCATCGAGCAACAGCGTGCTCGACCACACCTCGCGCGGCAGGCTCGCCAGCGCATCGATCTTCTCGGACAGGGCGCCGGCGCTCACCAGCAGATAAGGGCGCACGCCGTCCACGTCGGGCTGGGTCATGACCTCGGTCGTAAAGCTCAAAAAGCCCAGCTTGCCGGCGAGCAGATTGTCGAGTTCCTCGGCCGAGTGCTCGCTCGTGGGCAGCTGTTTGAGCAGGCGGCAGAGCAGCGTCACATAGGGCAGGTCCTCAAATGCGACGCAGCTCAGGTCGAAATACTGCATGGCGTAGGCCAGGCGGTTGGTGGGGATGCCGTGGCGCAGGCAGGGGATGGGCGCGGTCGTGTCTACGACCAGCGGCGGCTCGGGGCGCGCCTCGCCAATGTCGGACACGCGCAGGCGCGGCAGCGTGGCCTTGTCCTCGGGCGTGTCCTCGGCCTCCTGCGCGGCACGCAGCGCAGCCGTGCGCTCGACCACGTCGGCCAGCTCGGCATCGGTCATGGCGTCGCGCTTGGCTGCCAGCTCGGCAGCTTCGGCGCCCTCCGAACCCTCAGCGGCGTCCACCGGAACCAGCTCGACCAGCGCCATGTGGTCGTTCTCCAGCACGAGCTCGCGCAGAAGGTCCTCAAAGTAGCTGCCTTCCAGCTCGCCGCGCAGCTCCTTGTACACCGGGCCATACTTGAGTGCCAGCGTCGCGGCGTCGTCATCGTAGAGCCACGTGCTCAGCGCGTCGCACGCAATGGCCACGCCGTCGGCGATACCGTAGTCGCGCTGGCGCAGGTCGTATTCGTTGCTGCTGATGATGGCTTCCAGGCGCTCGCGCGGAACGCCGTGCTCACACAGGTCGCGGCAGGCGTCCTGGAACACGCGGCGCAGCTCGCGCGCCACGCCGGGCTGCGCGTTTTGCAGCATGATGAGCTCGTAGGGCTGCAGGCACTCGGCCGCGGTGTAGCTCACCACGTTGCCGCCCAGGCCGGCGGCCAGAATGGCCTTCTTAACCGGTGCTTCGTTGGAGCCCAGCAGTGCCTCGAACAGGATATCCGCCGCGATCGTGCGCTTGCGGTCGAGTGCGCTGCCCAGCACAAGGCCCAGGCCCACCAGGGCGTTCTCGGGCGTGGTGGCCATCTCGACGCGCTTGTACTCGCAGGTCACGGGCGTCTGCACGCCCAGCGGATTGGGTGCCAGCGCGGACGGGTCCTCGCCGGCGGCAACGGCAGCGTCCATGCGGCGGCTCGCAGCGCTCGGCTGCGACAGATAACGCTCGTCCAAAAACGCCAGCGCGCGGTCCACATCTAGGTCGCCGTAGAGCGTTATATAAGAGTTGGAAGGATTGTAGTGGCGCGCGTGCGTATCCAGGAACTGCTCGTAGGTGAGCGCGGGAATCGCGCGCGGATCGCCGCCGCTCTCGTGCGCATAGGCGGTGTCGGGATAGAGCGCGGCGTTGACGGCGTCGTCCAGCACGCTCATGGGGTCGGACAGCGCGCCCTTCATCTCGTTGAACACTACACCGTTATAGCGCAGCGTGCCCTCGCGCAGGCTGGCGGCGCTGCCGTCGCCGCCAGCGCCCTCCGGCAGGTCCAGCTCGTAGTGCCAGCCCTCCTGCTCAAAAATGGTGGGCTTGGTGTAGATCGCCGGGTTGAACACCGCGTCCAGGTACACGTCCATCAGGTTGTACAGGTCCTGCTCGTTGGTGGTGGCAACGGGGTAGATAGTCTTGTCGGGGTAGGTCATGGCGTTGAGGAACGTCTGCATGGAGCTCTTGATCAGGTCCACGAACGGCTCCTTGACGGGGAACTTGGCCGATCCGCACAGCACCGAGTGCTCAAGAATATGGAACACGCCGGTGGAATCGGCCGGCGGCGTCTTAAAGCCAATGGCAAAGGCCTTGTTCTCGTCGTCGCACGCCAGGTACAGCAGGCGAGCGCCCGAAGCGGTGTGGCGCAGCACGTAGGCGTCCGAGTCGAGCTCGGGCACGGTCTCGCAGCGCTCGACGGCAAAGCCGTGGCAGGTGGTGCCGGGTACCAGCAGCGCGGCGGCAGCGGCGCGCGGGTCGGTTGAGGTGGTAGGCATATGCAGTCTCCTTTGACGCCCCAGCGGGGGCGAATCGAGTCGAATCCACGAGAGTATACCCATATGGGACCCTCGACCAATCTGCCGGATGAGCATGGATTTTCGGACACACGAGCGTGGAAATTCGGACGCAAATTGAACGAGAGTGGATTTTCGGACGAAATCGGCCGCCAAAAGCCCAAAAACCGTCCAAATATCCACTCTCGATTCCCGCTCGTCCATCACTCACGTATCTCTCATCTCTCATTCGTCACTAATATGAGAGATAACTGAAAGACGAGAGATAAATATGAGAGATAACTGAGCGGCAAAGAGACAGGCAATCATGGTATTGTCTCAATACTTATTGTTCTACCAGTAAAAACATGTTTAAATGAAACAGATGGCAGAGATCTTATCTTTCATCTCTCACTTATCTCTAATATGAGAGATAGCAGTAAAATGAGAGATAATTACGAGAGATAGCTGAGAGACGAGAGAAATCCATCCGCGGCACACCCGCAGGACCGAGCGAAAGGACATGCAGATGAACGAAAGCGAGCTGGCCGGCCTGCTCGAGTCATTAAAGCGCATGGGCTCGGATGACCTTAGCGTCGAAGTGAAAGAGAGCGCTACGGCGCTTTCCCGCGACGTATGGGAAACGGTCAGCGCTTTCGCAAACACTGCTGGCGGCATTATCGTGCTCGGAGTGAGCGAGCGCGCGGGTTTTGTCCCAGTCGCAAACTTTGAGACCGAGAAAGTGCTCAACCAATTCGTGGCGGGCATGGGCGATGCCGGCGGTCGCGGAAAACTGGCCAATCCGCCCAAATACACTATTGAGCGCGTGGAGCTTCGGGGCACCGTGGTTCTCGTTATCACGATTGAGGAGCTCGACCCGTCGAGCAAGCCATGCTATGTGATAGAGCGCGGCGCCCAGGGCGGCAGCTACAAACGCATCGATGACAAAGATGTTCCGCTCTCGTCGACCGAGGTCCTGTCCTTGTCATCGTATGAACGGACGAGCCCCAGTGATCGCGATGCAGTGCCCGGCGCGGTCGCAGGCGATCTTGACGAGGCCCTGGTCGACCGCACGATAGAGCGTGCTTTCTCACTGACACCCCGTGCGATGCGCGGCGCGCCGGACAAGAAAACGAAACTGGAGCGCCTGAATTTCCTCGACTCCCAGGGCAATGTCACTAAAGCCGGGCTCCTGGCTGCGGGTGCCTATCCTCAGCAGTTCTATCCCAAGCTCTTTATCGATGTGGCGGTCTATGCCGGAACGCAGAAGGGCGCGGCGGGGTCGTTGAGGTTCATGGACCGTACGATCTGCGAGGGAACGTTGGGCGAGATGATTTCGGATGCTGTCGCGGCTGTCGCCAAAAACCTGCGCCGCACCGCGACCGTCCAAGGCATTTCGCGTATCGACTCGCTGGAGATTCCCGAGGAGGTCCTGCGTGAGGCAATCGCCAACGCGGTTATCCACAGGGAATACGGGGATCGGTTCTGTGGGCAATCGATCGCCGTCGACGTATTTGACGATCGTATCGAGGTGGTGAACCCCGGCGGCCTATACGGAGGAAAGACTCGCGAGAACCTGTTTGACGGCAGCTCCCGATGTCGCAATGCGACGCTTGTGAAGCTCATGTCGCTTGTTCCATTGCCCGACGGTGCGGGCTCTCCTGCCGAAGGCAACGGATCGGGCATTCCAATGATGCTCGATGCCATGCGTGCGCACGGTCTGGCCGAGCCATTGTTTTGCCCGGGTTTCGACCGGTTTAAGGTTGTCCTCTACCGAGCGAAGGTTGAGCAAATCGATCATGGCGGGGACTTAATTGTGGCGGCACTCAAGCGCAACGGCGAACTGGGAACACGTGAACTGGCGGAATGCACGGGGCTCACCGTCTCCCAGGTTAGGGTACGCGTCAATGCGCTTATCGCGCAGGGCAAGCTAGAGCCTACGGCCGCGACGACGAGCCGTAACCGCAAGTATCGACTAACAGGGCGTGCAGGGCAGATGCGCTAGCGGCTGCCGCGCCTCACATCCGCGCCATTTCACGCGCTGCACATCGAAACCTGCGGCAAAGCAGTTACAATAGCCCAATGTGCATCGCGCACGACGATGATATCGGCGCCCGCGACTGGGGGAGAAAACATGGCAGAGCAACAGATAACGCCGGGGACCAAGCTTCAGGTGGCATTCGACGTGCCCATGGGCCAAAAAACCGACTTCAACATGCTCGCCACGTACAAAGAGAACCTGGACGAGGCGTACTTCCTTATGAGCGCGCCCATGCTCGCCGGCAAGCCGCTCATCATGGACGAAAACCAAAAGCTGCTGCTGCAGTACAAAGTGGGCGAGGAGACGTTCGTGCTCGCCGGCTATCCCGAGTCGGTCGAGAAAAAAGGCATCCGCACCTACTGGAAAATGCGCAAAGTCGCCGAGCAGCGCACCTTCGTCAGGCGCCGCGACGAGCGTTTTAAGGTCGCCATGCGCCTGACCTACCAGCGCGACAACGCGCTGACCCCTGAGCCCGAGGACGCTATGACCATCGACGTTTCGGCCGGTGGTCTGGCCATCTACCTTAACGATTACCCCGACGTGGGCGAGGCCCTGGCCGTGCAAATGCCCACGATCCGCCTGCAGGGCGAGCGCCACGAGCTGCCCGGGCAGCTGGGCATCGTGTGCTGGGTGCGCCGCGCGCCCAAGGGCAGCCTGTACCGCAACGTCTGCGGCCTGCAGTTCCGCTACGCCGACGACATGGAGCGCGAGCTCGTCAAAGAATATGTCGGCTACATTCGCACCAAATATAAGATCTGATCGCCATGGCTCTGTTCAAGCGTAACGACAACAAAGATCAAGCTGCCGAGGACGTGGCTGAGCGCCAGTCCGAGCCCAAACCCAAACGCAAGCCCAAGCCCAAGCGCGACCTCCGCGGCGTCGTACGCATCGAGGAGCTGGAGCAGGCACTGGCCGACCAGGACCTCGACGACATCGACCCCGACGCGGTCGTGTCCATGTACATGCCCAAGCGCCGCATGGAGCGCATCGGCGCGGCGCTGCTGCGCATGGACAAGCTGCAAAAGGCCCTCGTGGTGCTGGCGCTTGCCTTTGGCGTGTTGTTCGCCCTGTCGTTTATGCAGGAAAACATGGGCAACTTCACCATCAACCTCAACCGCCTGGAGCTGTTCCGCCGCGGCGTGGCCATTGCCGACAACGGCGACTTTAACAACGCCACCGCACGCTTGGCGGCCGACGCCGTGGACAACGGCACCAATATCGCCGCCGAGGACCTACCCGACAACTTGGACGACGTCGACGGCAGCCACAACGGCAAGAACTACGTGGCGTACACCTTCTATATCCGCAACGCCGGCAAGATCGATCTGGGCTACAGCGCCAAGCTCAAGGTGGTCAGCGCCAGCAAGGGCGTGGAGAAGGCGGCGCGCGTGCGGGTGTATCGCAACGGCAAGCCCACCACCTACGCGGCTGCCGCGGCCGACGGCAATCCCGAGCCCAACACCGAGCCGTTTGCGTCCAAAGACGTGGTGACGACCATTAGCCACGCGAACTTCCGCGTGGGCGACGTGGACAAGTACACCGTGGTCATTTGGCTGGACGGCGACGACCCGGAGTGCGTGGACAAGATCATCGGCGGCGCGGTGGAGTTCGGTTTCGATTTCGATTCGTCTGAGACCGACGATTCGAGCCTGTTCGTTAAGTTCGTGCAGGATATTGCCGACACCCTGACCGGCAACGACCCCATTAGCGCGAGCGGCAACGAGGCGCCCGATTACTACAAGGAGCACAACGTGACGTGGAGCAACCGCCGCAACCAAAAGAACTCGCCCGCAGGGGACGGGGACAAGTAGAACGAACAAGCGCCGGGCCGGGATTGAATTCCCGGCCCGGCGCTTTTGCTATACAGAGTCGTTGTCGTTAGAGGTGCCGCCGTTGCCCGCGGCGGCATCCAGCAGGAACAGTCGCAGCGCGAGATTGATCGCGTAGCCCGGTTTGACCTGCGCGGCGTCACCCATGCGTTCGCCCAGGTCGCCACAGTAGGCGTAAACATCGCGGATGAGGTCCGCGCCCGAGAGGGTAAACATGTAGCCCGCGTCCGAAAGCGCGTTGGGTGCTGCGGGCAGTCCCGCGGCCGCACAAAAGCTCGCAAGGTCGGGACCCATGACGGCCTTGTAGTCGATTGCGGCGCCACGGTCCTGAGCGGCCTGCTCCTGCTCGCGGGTGTACGAAAGCGCTGCCGCCAGCACAAAGCTGGGCGTGGGCGCGTTGACGTCGTCGGTGGTGGCGACGAGCTTACCGGCCGCTTGCGTGACCAGCCAGGCGACTTCGCGCTGACAGCGAACGGCCTTGCGCGTCACCGGCTTGATCGATCCGGTAGAAACGCTTCCCTTGGGTTGATTGGCGGCAGGCATGGGCCCTCCCAACAAATAGCCCGTTTAGCAGGCAAAAAATACACGGTCTGCACCAGTATAGCGAGTGGGGAAGAGCTAGGGCGAAGCTCGGCGGAGGGCGTATGCATGCGTTGACATGGCGCTGCGGTCGCAAGCCTTAAGAGGGACTTATGACTGCGCGGGAGAGAGATCAAATAAGGTAAACGATGTTCACATAGCACCACAAATAACCCGAGGTAGACCCATGAATCTGCCGGAATGTAGGCTGTCGAAAACTCATAAGGAAATCGTAAGAATTGTGGTATTCTCAATTCCATGTCTAAAGGATGGGCAAGCAACATCCAACACGAAAGCGCGGGCTCCCCTTCCGGGCTTCTCGAGGGTCATCTGGGATGAATGGGGAAAGAAAGGGGTCCGTATGGATACCAAGGCATTAAAGAAGCAGATGGGCGCTGCCATCGCTATGGTCCTCGTGGCAGCCGTAGCCCTCGGCTCCGCCACCTTCGCATGGTTTGTGAGCAACAACGAGGTTACCGCTAAAACGACGGGCGTGAAGGCGCAGTCCAATACGGCATTCATGAGCATCGAATACAAGAAGACTGCAATCGGCACTACGACGACCAATAACGTTGACTGGACCGATTCTGAGGTTGCTCTTTACCCTGCCGAGGTTCAATCCGATGGCGCCACAGCTCCGGCCCCGAAGTTCGTGACTGCATATGGCACCACGACGACCAATGGCGCCAGGAAAGGTGACTACACCGAAGTTGGCGATGCCGCTAAGGCTGTGACGGATAAATATGCTGTAGGCGAAGCGAATAATTACAGCATCAGCTCTGCTGGCGTCGATCTTAGCGACCTTAAGATTGATAAGATTGATGTTACTACGGGTGCCGATAAGGGCTTGAAGGATGCAATTCGCGTTCTTGTCGTTGGCCCTGATAACTGGCAAGTTTGGGGTCCTGACGGAAAGAAGCTCGAGGGCACTACCGATAAGGCTCTTGCCGCCAAGGTTGCCAAAGATGCCGATACCCATGTGAGCGTGTACGTCTACTACGATGGCAATGATGTCGCCGTGACCACTGCTAATCTGGAAAAGATTCTCGACTCCGTTGGCGTTACGATTCAGTTCAGCGCCACTCAGCCTACGACGGTTTCTGCCGGGGCATAAGCCATATTGAAGCATTTGCTTAATAACGGGGTTCGGCGCAAGGCGCTGCGCCCCGTTAGTCTTATCGACCGAATTGCAACAAGGAAACAACTTCGTATGTCATCGCGCGTGAAGCAACTCAAAAAACAGTTAGCCGTTTCCGCCATTTCGGTGGTCATGGCGTGCGTTGCTTTAGGCTCGGCAACATATGCGTGGTTCGCATTCAATAACACCGTCTTCGCCAGAACGGCAGCCGTGACGGCTATGGCCAATGGCATGACGCTGCAAATTGTTGCGGGCACAACGCCCGACCACGGCAAGGACAACGATACGGTTGCGTTCGATAGTACGACCGCCCATGAAATCAGCCCTTCTTCGACCGATGATGCCAAAACGTGGTTCGTTCCCGCGTCGTGGGGCGATGGAGCCTTGGTTACGTCGTACCAACTCGCCAATGGGCTCGACGCGGCAACGGGCAAATATACCGTAGGCGGCAAGACCTTTTACGCGTATAACGTAAGCACCTATACGGTTTACACCGTGCGTGACACGGGCATTGCCGATGTCTATTTGGACGGTTCGGCCGATGAGGGTGCTATTTCTGTAACCTCGAATGGGCAGCCGCTGAACGATAAGGTTGCGCGCAGCATGCGCATCGGCATCTCGACGGTTGACGCTCAGGGCAACGAGACGTTGAAAGTTGTCTATGCTCCAAGCGAGCCCGCCGGATCGGGCAACGATGCGTACTCGAGGCAGAATGGCATTGCGGGCTGGACGGCGGTTGCCGACGCTTCGAGTACAAAGGTCGCAACGTATAAGCATTTGTTCGGTACGACGTATGTTGATCAAAATGGCGGTAACTGGGCTGCGACAAAAAGCGGCAAAAACTTCGATGCGCCCGTGGAAAATCCAGCGGCGCTTGCCACACATGTTGACTACAATGGCGTAATTTTGAAGGTCTATATTTGGCTCGAGGGCACCGACGCCGATTGCGTTAATACGGCTGCGAGTGCTGTCGATGAGGGTCTTTCCTACGACGTAACCCTGCGAATGGTTGGCACGAATTCGCAATAAAGCTACGGCTTTCGCTAACGGCACGAACATGAAGGTTGCCGTTTGGATAGAAGGCGCCGACAACGATTGCCAGAATATGTCTGGCCTCGACGTTGGCGAAGGAAGCCCGACCTTTGATGTAACGGTTAGCCTGGTCGGCATCGTGCCTGATTCCAAGTAGACTTAAGCCGCCAGCTAAATATGCCTAAAAGGGGCCGCTTCAATCGAAGCGGCCCCTTTTGTGTGGCTGTCTGGTGCAAACACTTTGTCGCATATCGCTCGGGATCGGCGATAATGTGGGGAACTGTTCTTTCTGGAGGTTCCTTATGGACGGCATTGCTTCTAGTGTTCCGCTGATTGCTCAGCCGAGTTATGACCGCGCTTGTAGCCTTGTGCCGTCTGAGTATGTTTTGGCTTGGGAGTGGTTCTTGCGCGAGGAACAGCGTGGCGAGATTTGGGAAAAACTACCTCATAACATTAAAGCTGATAGCCCCCAGTATCCTTATCGCATGACGATTGGCTCTGAGACCTTTTGCGTTTCTCGTCAATCAGGTATTTATTGGCCGGGTCGTGGACGCATCAAGCACCCTGTGGAAAAGACCTTTGCGCTTTCGGTGCATAGCTCTATAAGTGGGAGCTATTCCGATGTTCCCCCGCTCTATCTTGAGGACGGCACGTGGGTGTTCAAGTATTCATTGCAAAGTGCTTCGGTCGAAAGCTGGCGCAACCAGCGCTACAACGAAAAAATGATCAACTGCATGGAGTGTGGCGTTCCCGTTGGCGTGTTCTTTGCAACAAGCGCTGGCTACAAGGTGCTAGGCCTAGCATTCGTTGAACGCTACGAGCCGGAGAACAACTGGTTTGTGTTGCATGGCCCCGTCCATAAGGGTGGACCCGATGCGCGGTTCTTCCCCGATATGAGCTACATGAAGGAGGCTCCGGTCGCGGCGGAGTTTTCTGGCGCTCCGGCGAGCGACGATGAAAAGGTTCGCTACGCGCTGCGTCGTGAACGAATCGGCCAGCAGCGTTTCCGCAATCAGCTCTTTGAGGCCTATACCGGTCGATGTGCCGTCTCGGGTTGCAATGTCGGCGAGGCGCTCGAAGCCGTGCATATCGAGAATTACTCGGGTCCCAAGTCGCAGGTTGTCAGCAATGGCATCCTGCTGCGCCGCGATTTACACGCGCTGTTCGATGCTCATCTGATTTCGTTCGAACTGGTGCGCGGTGACTATCAACTTTGCGGGTCGTACCTTCTGCAGCATACGGACTATGCAGCATTTGCAGGGTCGGCATTGCGCGAGCCGGACGAGCATCGCTTGCGACCCAACGCTCGATTCCTCGAAGCCCACCGCGCCGAGTTCGATTTCTCGGAATCGCGACGTCGGGCGGAAGCTGTTGCTCCGTATTAAGCGGGTGCTGCCTGTCGCAGTCCAATCATGTCGATTGATCGGATCGCATCGCGCCGCATCGAGAGCTGCGCGATCCTGTCATCCTCTCCTCAACAGCTAAAACGGGAAAGGGGAGACCATGGGATGGCGAAGTGATATCGCACGAGGCGTGTACGGAAACCTACCGCGAGCGTTAATGGACCGGAGTCTGTTTCCACTCGTCGAGGCCACCTGCGGCCAAATCTGTCTGTCCTGCCCTCGCTGTGGCGCAGACCTCCCATGCCTAGACATCAGTTTCATCGACACCCGCGACAAACATGCTGTCGACCCGCGGGCTCGAACAGGCCTGCGTCTTCTAGTCTATCCTCAGCAATGCCCAACTTGCGGATGTGCCATTGCCTATGACGATGCGGAGTCATAGCTTCGAAGACTGAATATCTAGTCGGGCAAACCCGGTGATTCGACATTTTCTGCGTTATACCAACAACTCAGCTACCTGCGCATACTCGATTTTCGAGGAATTCCACACTCGATTTCCGAGGATAACTGGACTCGATTTTCGAGTTTTGCCCTACAGGTAAATTCCCTCGCACAGGGTCTTGTGGAACTGGGTGTGGTGGTCGCGTGCCCAGGTGAAGAGCGCCTGGTCGTAGTTGTCGTGACTGTCGGGGATGCCATAGACGCCGGCGACTTCAACGCGCACGAACTCCAGCGCGGGTAGCTTGTTGATGGCCGTGAGCGCAAACGGCGACGTGGGCTCCTCGAACAGGTAATGGCTGCCTTGCAGCGCGCCGCAGCCGGTGCAGGTGCTGGCGAGCGATACGGTCTTGGTGGTGCGCGACGTTGTGGGCTTGTAGCCACAGCGCTCGCGCAGGTAGTCGCGGATCTCGGCCGGCACGCAACCCAGCGCGGGGACGATGGCAACGGCGTTGGCGCGAGTGGTGTCGATCGCGATGTGGCCCGCGTCGTCCATGGCGGGCGCGCCGCCGGGCGCGGCCTTGCTGCCCGAGTCCTCGGCCGCCCAATACGGAATGCCAAAGGCCGCGACCGTTGTCTGCTCGTGGCACTTCCAACACTCGCGCTTGCCCAGCACCAGGTAGATGTAGGGCGCGCTGGAGTCGGAGCGATCCACGCCGGGCAGCCACGCGGCAAAGGGCTCGGGGTTGACGCCATCGGGCACGTACCAGATCTTCTTGGCCCGGTCCCACTTGGCGCCCAGGGCCTTGGCCTTGTCTTTGTGCGAAAAGGGAACATCGAGCTCGGTGCGCATGGCGGCTCCTTTGTGCGGCTTGCGGTGCATGTGCTCCAAGGATACCCCAGCGGCGGGTGCGTGGTCGCTAAACGAGCACTTCGACCGCCCGAGAAGCCGCGGAGCATTTTGGCGAGGGTGCACCGTCAAGTAAATGGGCAAGCAAATGGTCAGCTTTTGGTCAGTTGAGCGGCAACCTTGCCAAAAGCTTGACGGATTTGCATATAGACGTCGACGAATGAACACTTTGGTTGCGCCGCGGCAAAAAACTGCTGGTCGTTTGCCGAAAACTCGCCAGGACCGCCAGCGGCCGCCGATGCGCGTGCTATCTTCGCGCCATGGGTTACTTTATCGTTTCACATAACGCTGCGTTGGCGCTTTTGGCGCACCTGCCGAACCCTCGTTTTGGGGATTCGGAACCAGAGGTCGTGTCGATTGCAGGTGCCTGTGCGCTGTTGGACCAAGAGGCGCAGGATTTTATCGATCGCTATGATCTGGGGATCCAAACGCTGGATTTGCTGGTGCCATCGCGTGCCGACCGTCGGCAGAGCAAGCATGTTAAGACGCACCTGTGCACCAACGAGCTCCCGGCGGGCTCGTTTATCTCGCTGGGCCACTGGATGGGCGGCCTGGATGCGTATGTGTGCTCCCCCGAGCTGGCGTTTGTGCAGGTTGCGCACGACGGCTCTGTGGCCGAGGCCATCTATGCCGGCTATGCCATGACATCGAACTACCGGTTGGATAACCTTGCTCCCGGCGGGGTGACAAGCAGGGATGGGGGCATGCGCGATGGCAGGCTCACGACGAAGGAGCTCATTGCGGCGTATATCGAGGCGTCCCCAAAGGTAAGGGGTCTCGCGAAGGCAAAGGCGCTGCTTGCGTATGTGATCGAGGGATCGCGCTCTCCGAGGGAGTCGGGGCTGTGCATGTTTATGTCGCTGCCTGCGCGCTGCGGCGGGTATGCATTGGGCAAGGCCGAACTCAACAAGAAGGCTTTCATTCGCGATGGACTCAACGATGGGCGCGAGCGCAAACTGCGCGTGTTGGAGCGCACGCCCGACATTACGCTTACGGCTAAAGTCGAGGTGGGCAGGGATAAAGTAAAGGCCGGGCTGCTGCCAGAGGTGCTGACCGCGATGGTCGACTACGACAGCGATGCCATTCATGACGGCCGCGAGAAGATCCACAAGGATGCCGAGCGCCGCAACGAGTTGGAACTGCTTGAGGGAGTAGCGTATTTTACTGTGACAACCGACCAAGCAAATGACTACGACAAGCTCGTTCGGCTGTGCGAACGCATCCGACGGAAGCTGCATCGGAATAAGCGCCCCATCTTTAACAAGGCGATGAGTGCAGAGCAGCGATATTTTGCCCATGCGCGTGCCGAAACGAAGCGATTTTGGCTCTGGCAAGCCGTTATCGATGCGCATCAGTATTGGTAGGGGGCGGTAACAGGGGGTTAGAATTAGCGGCCATATATCCAGATCTAATACTTTTCCCGAGAAGTGAACGAGCCAGAATGGACCCCCGAAATATCGACACTTTTAGGGGCCCGTTTCCTGCGGTTTTGCTGCTGGAATCCTGCGGTTTTGACGTCAAAAAGTGTGGATGCTCCAGGGGTCCAAATAAGCTCGTTCACTTCTCGGGAAAAGTATTAGACCTCAATTTAAAGAGGGTTACTTATATGTGACTGCGAGACCCATTCGGGTTTGATCGTGGCGATTGCTGGGGCTGTTTGGGCGCTTTGGGCTCGGTCGCCGTAAAACAAAACAGCTCAGAGGCGAAGCCTCTGAGCTGCGAACATTTGGTGGGCGTTAGAAGATTTGAACTTCTGACCTCTTCCGTGTCAGGGAAGCGCTCTCCCCCTGAGCTAAACGCCCGATCAAGGGTGCGCGAGTGCGCACGGAATAATATAACGGAGCTCCCACCCAGTGGCAAGAACTATTTTTTAAAAAGCGGCGATTTGCGACCCTATCCGCCCCGATGCAGCGCGAACAGCACGTGGAAAGTTGCGTTTGTACCCCCGATGAACTGCACATTCGCGTAAAATAACTCCATTATGGGCAAATGGTGTCCAGGTAGTTTACAACGCGGCAAATGGGGGAGGGGCATGTCGGACGCGCGTTCGCTGCAAAAACAGTTCAATCGCATGCTCGCCATGTTGCTGGTGGCCCTTGCTGCTGCCGGAGCCGTAACATATGCCTGGTACATCTACAACGCCAACCGCCACATCACCGACGTCAAGATGGCCGCCGGCACGGGCGTGACCTTCCTCATCTCCAACGAGTACGACGGCGAATACAAAACCAACGCCGGCCTGAGCTTTTCGGGCCTGCTCGATCCCGTCTCGACCGACAACGTGCTCAACGGCTTCCAAAAGGTAACGGGCTTTACCGGCGAAACCACCCAGGACTCGCTCTTTGCCAGCATGTTTGGCGCCGCCGAGCATTCCGACTACTACAAGACTTCCCTGTACCTGGCCACCAACTCGGCCGCGACCGACGTGTACCTGTCGGGCATCGACTTTACCGAGCAGGACACGGCAAACCCCATCTCTACCGCTCTGCGGGTGGGCCTGGTTACCTATGCGCCGGGGCAGGGCGATACCGTTACGGGCCAGTACATCTTTGAGGTCTCGGGCGAGCGCAATCCCCAGGCGCGCTACAACACGCTCGACGGCAAGGATGCCGGCGAGAACGAGCAGAATCACCTGGTGCTCGACAGCACCCGCTCCGATGGAACAACGGTTCATTTTGTCCAGCTGACCAGCGCAAGCTTCTGCGACTACAACGAAGACACCGGCATCGTGAGCCTCAAGGAGGCCACGACCAAGATCTGCAGCCTGCCCGCCGCTGCCGAGGGCGCCAACCGCAGCACGCCCGTGCGCGTGGATGTGTACGTGTGGCTGGAAGGCTGCGACCCCGACTGCACCAACAACCTGGCCGCCACCAGCCTGCAATCTCTGGCGCTGCGCTTTGCCGGCAAGCGTTCGTAAGGGGGCTGGACATGAGTGCATCGAACATCAAAGACATCCTGGGTTCGCGCCGTCGCATGGTTGCCGCGGCCGCATGGATGTTGGTGCTGGTGGCAGCCCTGAGCGCGGCCACTTACGCTTGGTTTAGCAACTCGCGCTATACCAACGTGACGCCCGTGGCGCACACGGTAAGCGACGAGGGCTCCGACCTGCAGATTGGCCTTTCGGCCAACGGGCCCTGGGACACGACGGCAACGCTTGCCGCCGCCGACAAGACACTCTATCCCATCTCGACGGCAGACCTTTCCCGCTTTTGGCGCGGCACGTTCCAAAACGCCGCCGGCGTTACGACCGACTACGCCGACTGCACCGCGCAGCTGGACGACTACGCCCTTTCGGGCACGCTGTACCTTAAGGGCAGCGATAGCGCGCTCAACGTGTACCTGTATCAGGGCCAGATGAGCGTGACGAGCGACCCGCAGCTGCTGGCCGCGCTGCGCCTGGGTCTGGTCATTACAACCCAGTCGGGCACGCAAACGCATATCTTTACCTGCGACGATCTGGGCAATACCGCGGGCGCCACCAGTAGGCGCACCACCGCGCAAGACGGCGTGGTCGTGGCAGCTGGCGCCTCGGGCTGGACCTACACCGCCGATCCCGCACGCGCCATAAGCGCCTACAGCATGGACGGCACCGGCGACACGCCCACGGCGCGCGCAGCCGCCACGCCCATCTGCACGCTGGCCGCCAACGAGGTGGCAAGCGTTCGCTACGTTGTGTACATGGAAGGCTGCGACGCCAATTGCATCGACGAGGCCCAGGCCCGCGATGTGGTGCTGCAGCTTGCCTTTGCCGCGGCCAAGGCATAAGGGGGCGAGTGGCATGCAAGATAAGAAGCAGGTGCAGCTAGACGGCAGCGAGGCAGAGACGGCGCGCGTCAACACGGCGGCAACCGCCGCCTTCGAGCCCACCGAGCCCGCAACCACCACCCGCCGCCACACCCGCCGCGCGTGTGCTTACATTGCACTCGTTATGGTGGCTCTCGCCGCCACTTTGGGCGCCGCCACCTACGCGTGGTTCACGAGCAACATGAAGGTCAATACCAACTCGGTGAGCGTGCACAGCGACACGTCCAAGCTGGTGCTGGAGCTGGGCGACGCCGATCGCGGCAGCTGGTCGCAGCAGGGCGATGTTTCCCTGACTTCCAATGCGGCTGGCGCCGTGACGCTCTACCCGGTCTCGACCTTCGATCTCAACGGCTTTGCTGCCTGCGCGCAAAACAACTCCGCCGGCGATGCCACGGTGTTTGAGCAGGCAAAAGACAACGGCTCCGCGTTCTACCACGGCTGGATCAATCTGCGCCCCACCATTACCGGAACGGGCGCCAGCAAAGTAAAGGGTAAGGTCAGCTTGTATCTGGCCGAGTCGTTGGTTCCCCAGGGTGCCGATGCCGAGCTGCTGCGCGCGGCCCGCGTGGGCATAAAGATCTCGAGCGGCAACCAGGTGCTTGCCACCAACATCTTTGAACTCGACGGCTCCGATAGTGGTCACCGCGCCGAGCACCCGGCGACTGCCCCTGCAGGCCTGGCGGGCTACACCGAGGGCATGCTCCTGGGCTGGCAAAACGGCCAGCTCGCTTGCGGCACCAACGTGACGCAGGACCCTGCCGCCTTTACGTTGGACACGAGCGAGACGGCCACGCGCCCGCAAAACGCGCTCGCCACGCTGGGGCTTGGCCAGACCTATCGTTTGGACATCTATTACTACATCGAGGGCACCGACCCCGATAGCGCCGACTATCTGTATCAGGATCCGGGCACCTTGCACCTGGCGCTCTTTGCGACCTTGGACGGTGAGTAGCCATGACGCGTAAGCAACCCGCCGCCAACTGCACGCCCGCCACCGGCAAGCCCGACGCCGCCGCGCCCGCCGACACCGACCTGCGCCGCAAGCTCGCCACCACCGTGGTGCTGGTCCTGTTTGCCCTGGTGGCGATAGCCATGGCAACGTTCGCCTGGTTCTCCATCGCCGATAGCGCCAAGACCCGCATGCTCATGATCGACGCCAACGCCGACGGTTCGCTGCGCTTTGACCTGGACGAGCATGCCACCTTCGAAGAGTACGTCCACAGTCTGAGCTTCGACCAGATCTCGGTGCGCATCGCCAGCGAAAAGGGCGTGGACATCGACGCGTCCAAGCTCAAACCCGTCACCACGAGCGACTACCAGACCTTTACCTTCGAGGACGGCTCCACCGCCGATCCCGCCACCGGCGCCTACCTGGAGTTTACGCTGCACTTTATGAGCAGTACGGACCTGCGCGTTCGCCTGACCGGGCAGGATGGCGACGGCGGCGTGTCCGGCACGCGGTTTAGCTCCGACACGCAGGGCATGGCCAGCGCCATGCGTATGAGCTTTACCGCCGATGGTCGAACGTGGGTCTACAACCCTAACGGGGGCGGCGGTTCATCTGGCTCGGCCACCGTCTTTGGGCTCGACTCGGGCGAGGCGACCGCGGCCAGCGACATGTTCGACCTGATAACAGAAACGGACAAGCCGGTAACCGTTCGCATATGGCTCGAGGGAACGGACCCAAATTGCACTAATATGCTAAAGGGAGCTAACTATTCGGTTTCGATGCGCTTCGAGGGCATCGAGGAACAGTAGATATGCACGGCGGCCACCGGGCCGCGCACGACCTAGACAGACACGGTAGTAAGGGACATCATGCAATCTGTTAAAAAAGTCGCATCCATCGCGCTGAGCGTCGTCATGTGGATCATCATCCTGGTGGCGGCCCTGTATGCGTTTACCACGCTCGCCACGCGCGAGGACGGCAGCGTCTCTGACATCGCCGGCTTCACCCCGCTCGCCGTGCAGTCCGACTCCATGGCGCCCACGTTTAACAAGGGCGACCTCATTTTCATCAAAAAGTGCGACACCTCCAAGCTCGAGGTGGGCGACATCGTGACGTTCCATACCATCATCGACAACGAGTACGCGCTCAACACGCACCGCATCGCCGCCATCGACGAGGTCAACGGCATGCGCAGCTTTACCACCAAGGGCGATAACAACGACGTGGCCGATACGCACATCATCAGCGACGGCGACATCGTGGGCAAGTACGTGTTTGCGTTGCCGCAGATGGGCAAGGTCATGGACTTCCTGTCCAGCTCCATGGGCTTCCTCATTGTGATTGTGCTGCCCATGCTGTTGTTCTTTATCTACCAGGTGTATCACCTCATCGTGGTGGGCATGAACCTCAAGCGCGCTATGGCCGAGGAGGACCGCCTGGCCGCCGCGGCTGCCATCGTGGACGCCGAGGGCAAGGGTGACACTACCGTCACGGCCGATAACGCCGCCGAGCAGCTTGCCCAGGCCGAGGCCAAGCTCGAGGAAGCCCGTCGTCTGAAGGCCGAGGCCGAGGCGGCGATGAACGCGACCAAGCAGGAGGGTACCGACGGTGAGTGAGTTTCTGGGATTTGCCTGGGAGCTGCTGGCAAAGGTCGTCTACAACGTCGTTGCCGTCGTGAGCTCCATCCTTAACCTGCTGGTGTTTGGCTGGGTTGAGTACTTCAACATCTTTATGACCTACTTCACCACGTTTGACCTGGTGGGCAAGATCGGCGCGGTCATTCTGTTTGCCATGCTCATCGCAGTTCCCGTGCTGATTGTGGCCATTCTGATCCACCACTACCGCATCAACCGTCGCCTGCATCGCGACGACACGTCCAACAAGGCGCTCTATCGCGAGATCGGCCGCCTGAACAAGCAGGTGCTCGACCTCATGGACGAGAAGAACAAGTTGCTGGCGCTCAAGGTCAATGCCATGGGCGGCACCAAGCAGATTCCGTACGTGGGCGCCTCGGCCTTGGCCGACGACCACCTGCCCACGGTGGGCAACGTGGTGGGCGCCGCTGCGGGCGCGGGCACGGTCGCAGGCGCGGCACCGGGCGAGGCCGTCACGGCCGCCGTGGTGTCGGGCAACGCATCGCTCGCGCTTGACGGCGCGGGCGTCAAGGACGCCGCAGCCGCCATGGCCAAGGCAACCGTTGAGGCCAAGACCCTCGCCGAGGAAAAAGAGATTGCGCAGGCCAACCGCTTCCCCAAGTTGTCCCTTGTGGACCTTAAGTACCGCGACTGGGAATCGCCGGTCTACGACGATGCCATCTCGCTGGAGGACTTTGTCGACAGCTTCCGCGCGTTCGCCTGCAGCCAGATGAAGCTCTACTACACGCCCGAGATCATCCGCCGCTTTGTGGCCGGCATGGCCGCCTCCAAGCTGCTGATCCTGGAAGGCATCTCGGGTACCGGTAAGACATCGCTGCCCTACAGCTTTAGCCGCTACCTGGACAACCCCGCGACCATCGTGTCGGTGCAGCCGAGTTTTCGCGATCGTACCGAGGTGCTCGGCTACTTTAACGAGTTTTCCAAGCGCTTTAACGAGACCGAGTTCCTCCGCGCCGTGTACGAGGCGGGGCTTCGCCAAGACCCGTCCATGATCGTGCTCGACGAGATGAACCTCGCCCGCGTGGAGTACTACTTTGCCGAGATCCTGTCGGTGCTCGAGATGCCCAGCCATGACGAGTGGGTGCTCGATCTGGTGCCCACCCAGTGGGCCGCCGACCCCAAGGGCCTGCACGACGGCAAGCTCACCATCCCCGACAGCCTGTGGTTTATCGGCACGGCCAACAACGACGACTCCACCTTTACCATCACGGACAAGGTGTACGACCGTGCGATCCCCATCGAGCTCAACGAGCGCGCCGACGCGTTTGAGTGCGAGCCGCACGAGCGCGTGCACGTGACGGCCGACCACCTGCAGTATCTGTTCCAAAAGGCCAAGGTCGAGTATGTGATCGACGAGGAGCTGCTCCAGAAGATGCACAAGCTGGACCAGTACCTGCAGACCCGCTTTAAGCTGGCCTTTGGTAACCGTATCATCAAGCAGATGTACGACTTTATCCCCGTGTACGTGGCGTGCGGCGGCACTGAGCTGGGCGGCATGGACTACATCATCGCCCGCAAGGTGCTCAAGAAGTTTGAGTCCATGAACGTGAGCTTTGTGCGCGACGAGATGAAGGGCCTGATCGAGTACATTGAGAAGACCTTTGGCGAGGGCGGTCTGCCCGATTCCGTCATGTACCTGCAGCGGATCCAGAATTTCTACTAATGTCGTAAGCGCGGGGCGACGTGATGTCGCCCCGCCCCTTTCCGATCGATCCAATCTATGGAGTAACCCATGTCCGAGACCATTCAGGACCTCTATACCAGCTTCTCCGAGCAGATGGAGCCCATCCAGGAGGACAGCCGCTACTTCCGCTATCTGTTTGAGATGGCGCAGGCCTCGGGCACCACGATCGAACAGCAGCGCGAGGAGCTCGTCAAGGTGGTGGACGAGGAATGGATCAGCATGATCGAGGACTCGCTCGACGCCATCAACACCATCATCGAAAAGCCGCGCCGCTTTATCACCACCGAGGAAGAGGTGGTGCCGGTCTCGCTCGCTAAAAAGATCAGCGCCGACAGCGTCCGTCATCTGAGCCAGAACACGCAGTTTTTGGCGCCGAGTGAGGACGGCGGCGTTCACCCTACGCGCATCCTCAACGTCAATACCGTCGAGACGTACGACCTGTACGAGAACCGCTTTATCTACCATCTGATTCAGCGCTTGCTGACGTTTGTGGATAAGCGTACCGACGTGATCTTTTGGTCGACGGGCAACGAGATCCGCAACCGCTTTAAGATGCACAGTAAGATCGACGACGCGTACGAAGAGATCGAGTACAGCGTGGAGATGACGGTCAAAAACCGTCAGAGCTTCGCCGAGAACGACGCTGACAACATGGACGTCTTTATGCGCATCGACCGCGTGCGCCGCCTGGTCATGGCGCTGCGCGGCGCGTCGTTCTGCCAGATCATGAACGGCTGCAGTGCGGTTCGCAGCCCCATTCAGCGCACCAACCTCATCATGAAAGACCCCAACTACCGCAAGTGCTACCAGCTGTGGCAGTTTATGGAGCGCTACGACAAGGTGGGTTACAACATCGACGTGCAGCAGCAGGCGCTGGCGTTCGACGACGAGTACATGGTGCAGATGTACACCAACCTCATCAACAACTACACCGTCTTTAAGAGCCTGACCGACGACGAGCGCAACCTGCAGGAGCTTGAGAGCGTGCAACACGCGCCGGTGGCGCCCAAGTTTATTAAAGAGATCAAGGAGGTGCAGGTCGATAGTCCCGACCTGACCGATGTTGAGGTTCGTCGTGTGTTTGTGGAGGAGGTCACGCAGGCCCAGCTCGATGCCGAGCAGGCGCTGGCCGAGGCCCGCGAGCAGATTGAGGAGCTCCAGGGGCAGCTGAAGTCCTGGAAAGTGCAGGCGCACGCGCTGACCGATGAGCGCGACGATCTGGTAGATGAACTGGACGAGGCCAAGACACGCGAGCTGGCGTTGACGCAGCGCGCACAGATTGCCGAGGCCGATGTCGAGGAACTGCGCGCCTCGCTGGAGGATGTCGAGGCCGGTAAAAAGGCTGCCGAGGATGCCGCTGCAGAAGCACGTGAGACCGCGGCGGCTCAGCTTGAGCGGATGCGCGCCGAGGCCGATGCCGAGGTCTCAGTCGCCCGCGCCGACGCAGATGCTAGGGTCGCGGCTGCCGAGCAGACTGCTGCCGAGCAAGTCGCGCGGGTCAAGAGTGAGTCTGCCGCAGCCTTGGCTGCCAAGACGGCTGCCGACGCTGCCGAGCTGCAGGCCGCCAAGGACGCCGCCGCAGCCGAGCTTGCCGGCGTGCGCGAGGCGTCTGCCAAGGAGCTCGCCGAGGTGCATGCCAAGCTGGATGCCGCCAAGTTGCAGATTGAGGAAGTGCGGCTGGCGGCCGAGCGCGATGCCCGTGCCGCGCAGGAGACTGCCGACGTCGCCGCGGCCGAGGCGGAGCAGAAGCTCGCCGACACCGTTGCCGCGGCCGAGGAGAAGGTTGCTGCCGCCCAGCAGGCCGCCGATGCTGCGATCGACGCCGCCCGTGCTGCCGCCGATTCTGCCGTTGAGCAGGCTACGGTGGATGCCAGCGAGAAGGTCGCCGCTGCCGCTGCCGAGCGCGATGCCACCGCGCGTGCCGCCGAGGAGGCTCGTGCCGACGCCGACGCGCGTATCGCTGCAGCTGAGCTCGAGGCAGGGGAGCGTATTGAGCAGGAACTCGCCGCCGCCAAGGCCGCGCACGAGCGCGAGCTCGAGGCCGCCCGCGCGGAGATGCAGCAGCGCTTGGCCTCGTTGGCGCACGAGCTGGAACAGGCCGAGCGCGATCGCGCCCGCGCCGAGCGCCGTGCCGAGGGCAACAGCCTGTCGCGCTATCTGCTGGCTCGCTTGCGCGGAGAGGCCGCCGAGGGCGATGTCGCCACGACCGTTGAGGGAGATGAGACCGACGTTTCGGCATCTGACGCCACTGACGTCGAGCCTTCCGCAAAGGACGCCGACAAGTGATGAAGCACGTGCTCCGCGTGATCAACGTGCTGGCGACCGTGGTGATCCTGGTCGCCTTTGTGGTGCTGCTGCGCACGGTGTTCACGCCCGCCGGCGAGATCCCCACCATCATGGGCTATGGCTTTATGCGCACGCTGACCGGCTCTATGGAGCCGGCGATTCCCGTGCACTCGTTTATCGTCGTCGATACCGACAACAGTCAGGCCTACCAGGTGGGTGACATCATCACCTTCCATTCGTCCGATGACGCGCTGGAGGGTTCACTCAACACGCACCGCATCGTTGCCGTGGAGGCCGCGGCCGACGGCACGCCGGTCTACCGCACCAAGGGCGATGCCAATCCGGTCGAGGACGCCGCGCCCGTGCCCGCCGCCGACGTGGTGGGCCGCGTGGTCTTTGTCTCGGCGGGGCTGGGCGTGGTGGTCTCGTTGCTCACCAATCCGCTGCTGTTCTTTCCGCTTATCGTGGTGCCGCTGATCGTGCTGCTGGTGCTCGAGATTCGCCATATGGTCAAGACAACGCAAGAGGTGGCACGCGCCGAGGACGAGGCCGCCCTGCGCGCAGCCGTGGAGCAGATTCGCGAAAAGCGCCGTCGCGAGCAGGAGGAGCAGGGCGACGCCGGTGACGAGGGCGATGCCGACGGTGGCCATACCGATGAAAGTGCGGAAGCCGATCCCGGCGCCCCAGGCGATTCCAACCGCTCGGCATAGCTCTTCGGTGCCTTTCGTCCCTGCAATTTGGATGCTCGTAGATGTTCCGAATCGCCCGCATTTCCGTATCAATATTCGTGCTACAGTTTGAGCGCTTTGTTGCCAATTGATTTCTGGGGAGTGGGATGGAACAGAAGCGCTCGGCGCAGTGTGCACGTGAAAGGGCTTCGGTACCGATGACGGCGGCGTCTGATTTTATCGTGCCCGAGGGGACTGACGAGCTGAGCCGCAGCACCCGCCGCGCATGGCGCGACCGCCTCAACGACGCCCAGGCGCGCAAGATGGCCCTGGGTACGCTCGCCGCGTTTGCCGGCGGTACGTTTTGGGGTTTTTCTGGCACCAGCGCCAGCTACCTCTTTGACGTGTGCCATATCGAGACGTTTTGGCTGATGAGCGTGCGCCAAGTTATCGCTGGCCTGCTCTTTATGTTCGTTGTGCTCAGAAAAGACCGCGACCGCTTGATCGAGCTGTGGACTACCCCCGCCGATCGCAAGCAGCTTATTCTGTTTACGATCTTTGGCCTGCTGTTCAACCAGCTTTGCTATCTGTCAGCCGTGCGCCTGACCAACGCGGGCACCGCGACTGTCTTCCAGTGCCTGCAGCTGGTGGTCGTCATGGGGTATGCCTGCGTCACCGCGCATCGACTGCCGCGCACGCGCGAGGCTCTTGGCATTTTGCTCGCATTGGGCGGAACGTTTTTGATCGCCACGGGCGGCGACCCCAGTACGCTCAACATCTCGCCGATGGGCCTGCTCTCGGGCCTTTTGTGCGCAGTGGGCGGTGCCTGCATAGCAATCATCCCTGCCGGAATCCTCAACAAATACGGTAGCCCGGTCGTCACGGGCTCGGCCATGCTTTCGGCGGGAATCGTGATGAGTATCTTTACCCAGCCGTGGGCGCATATGCCGGCGCTCGGCCCCTCGGGTGTCGGCGCGCTCGCGATATTTATTGTGGTGGGGTCGTTCTTCGCCTATATGTTCTACATGCAGGGCGTTAAGGAGATTGGCTCGGTGCGCGCGAGCCTCCTTGGAACCATGGAGCCGGTTTCGGCCACCATCACCAGCGCCCTTATGCTGGGAACGGTGTTTTTGCCCACCGACCTGGCGGGCTTTGCCATGATTATCGCGATGGTGTTTTTGACGGTGTAGCTGGCGCCAAGACGGAAAAGGCGTTGTGCCACATTTTCGCCAATTGATGTCCGTGTCTGGAGTTTAGCTGTCGATGCTCAAAATGCCATAAACTAGTAACGTTATGGACTTTTTCATTGCGACTCAATTGCGAGGATTTCTTTATGGCTGGTAATCACTTTAAGGGCAGCGATAGCGGCCGTCCTGCAGTTCCGCCGCGTCCGAACGGGGCTGGTAAGGCCGGCACGCCGGGCGGCGCTGGACGGGGCGGTTCCGGTAAGCGCGTGTCCCCGGGCGAGACGGCGATGTTTACCGCTCTGTACGAGCAGTCTCAAAAGGCAAAAAAGACCGGCCGTGCAAGAGGGAATGTCTTTGCGGGCGGTGCAACCTCCACGTCGCAGCCGAGCGGGGCTCCTTCGGCACCTGAGAACAATGCAGGTGCTGCCAACGCCGCGAATGCCGCCGGCAACGTTAATGCCGGCAAGGCCGCCAACAATACTCCCTCTGCCGGTGGCGCGGGGCTTACGGGTAACCTTGGCACGATTTACACCGGCGCCTCCGAGACTGGCACGTTCGCCCGCCTGGATGATAGCGGTGCTGAGTTTGCGGGCTCGGGTTCCAAGGAAGATTATTACGATTTTGGCTTGAACTACGGTAGCGACGCTTCGTCGAGTTCGACCTCTGACGGCCTGGTCCGTCATCGCCATCGCAAGGGCGAGCGCGAAAAGCGTCACACCGGCGCCATTATTGCCGCTGTGGTCGCGGTGCTTCTCGTTGCGCTTGGCGCAAGCGGCTTTATGCTGCTTAACTCGGCAAAGACCGTAAAGAGTGAAGCGAAGGAGGCCGTCGAGATTGTTGGTGGCCTTAAGGACAAGGTCACGTCGGGCGATTTTTCGACGCTGCCTGACGACGCGAAGAAGATCGATGAGCTCTGCGACAGCATGAAGGCGGAGACCTCGAGCCCGCTGTGGACGGCGGCTTCGTTTATTCCGGTGTATGGCAGCGACATCAACGCGGCCCGCACCATGATTGATGCCCTGTCCGATGTCTCGAGCAATGCGCTGGTTCCCATGGCCGATAACCTTTCCCAGGCCACGCCCGGCAAGCTGTTCCAGGACGGCATGATTAACGTGTCCGCGCTGCAGGCGGTCGCCGATTCGCTTTCCAGCAGCTCGAAGGTGTTCAAGAGCGCCAACGAGAAGATCCAGGGCATTGGCGATACTCATATTTCCCAGGTGACCGAGCTGGTCGATAAGGCCAAGGACGGCTTTGCCACCCTCAACGGCGCGGTTGACGCGGCGGAGAAGGTCGCCCCCGTCCTTCCCCAGATGCTCGGCGCCAACGGCCAGACGCGCAACTACCTTGTGTACGCCATGAACAACGTCGAGATTCGTGCCTGCGGCGGCTTTGGCGGTTCGCAGGGCCTGATTTCGGTCACCGACGGCCAGATGTCGATTGGCGAGTTTGTTCCCCGCATTGGACTCAGCGAGGATGAGGCGGTCGAGAGCGTCGACGAAGAGGATGAGGCGCTGTTCGGCAACCACAGTAACCTGTACAACTCGGGCAATACCTATTCGCCCGATTGGCCCCGCAACTCGCAGCGTGTAGCCGCGCTGTGGAAGTCCCAATATGGGCAGGACGTTGATGGCGTCGTCGGCATCGATCCTGTGTTCTTGCAGTACCTGCTGGGCCTTGTCGGCAATGTCTCGCTGCCCGATGGTACGGTCGTCGACGGTACCAACGCGGCGAAGGTTCTCATGCACGATGTGTATTGGAACTATCCGGTCGAGGAATCGGACGGCATCTTTGCGGCTGTTGCCAGCGCCGCCTTCGACAAGATTCTCGGTGGCATCGGTGACGTCGACGTTACAAAGCTTGTCGGTGCATTCGAGCGCGGTGCCGAAGAGGGCCGTCTGATTGCTTGGATGAGAAACGATGATGAGCAGAATGCCGTCAAAGAGACGGGCATTGACGCTTCGCTGCCCGATCCGGATGATCCGAGTGAAGATCCCGTTGCCGGCGTTTACTTTAACAACCTGAGCTTCTCCAAACTCGACTGGTACCTGAACGCCGATACGCAGATTGGTCAGGGCGTGAAGAACGGCGACGGCACGTGCTCGTATCGCATCACCGTTACCCTGACGAACATCATGACGCAGGAGGAGGCAGGCAAGCTGCCCGATTACGTCGCGGCGAGCGCGCCCGATGCCGCGCGCGACGACGAGCGTCTGAATGTCTCGTTGTTTGCCCCGACGGGCGGCAACATCAGTGACCTTACGGTTGAGGGCACCCAGTTTGGTCTTGGCGCCGCTACGTGGCATGGAATTCCCTTCTATTCGGGCACCGTTGACCTGCATGCTGGCGAGACGACGACGATCACGTATACGCTGACCACGTCGGCCGAGGCGGGGGACAAGCCGCTTACGCTGCGTCAGACTCCTACATGCCAGGCGGCTCGCGACAGCGCGTCGGCGTAGGGTTTTTCTGGTAGCGCAGATAATCGAGTACCATTTTGGGGCGGACAGGCAATCTGTTCGCCCCTATTTTGTAAGGAGAGCGCATGAAGTACTTTGGCACCGATGGCTTTCGCGGTGAGGCCAACGTTGGGCTGACGGTAGAGCACGCTTATAAGATTGGCCGTTTTGTGGGCTGGTATTACGGCGCTAACCGCGAGCGCAAGGCGCGCGTCATCGTGGGTAAGGACACACGCCGCTCGAGTTATATGTTCGAGGCGGCGCTGGTGAGTGGCCTGGTCGCGAGCGGTGCGGACGCCTATATGCTGCACGTGATCCCCACGCCGGGCGTAGCGCATCAGACCGTGGAAGGCTGCTTCGATTGCGGCATCATGATCAGCGCGAGCCACAACCCGTTTTGCGATAACGGCATTAAGCTCGTCAACAGCGACGGTTTTAAGATGGACGAGGACGTGCTGGAGCTCATCGAGGACTACATCGATGGCAAGAGCGAGGTGCCGCTGGCCACGGGCAACCACATCGGCGCCACGGTGGACTACATGCAGGGGCGCAACCGCTATATCGCCTCGCTCATTGCGAGTTCGAATTTTTCGCTACAGGGCGTCAAGATCGGTCTCGACTGCGCCAACGGCTCGGCGTCCTCGGTGGCCAAGCCGGTGTTCGACGCGCTGGGCGCCGACGTGCGCGTGATCAACGCCGCGCCCGATGGCTTTAACATCAACGTCGACTGCGGCTCCACGCATATGGAGCGCCTGCAGCGCCACGTGGTGGAGCAAGGCCTGGACGTGGGTTTTGCCTATGACGGCGATGCCGACCGCTGCCTGGCCGTGGATGAGCGCGGTCGCGTGGTAGACGGCGACCAGATCCTGTACGTGTGCGGCGTGTATCTGAACAAGCACGGTCGCCTTTCGGGCGGTACCGTGGTGCCGACGATCGCCAGCAACTTTGGTCTGGTCAAGTCGCTGGAGCTTGCCGGACTGAGCGCCGTGACCAGCGGCGTGGGCGACCGTCACGTGTATGCCAAGATGCGCGAGGGCGGCTACAGCCTGGGCGGCGAGCAGACGGGCCATACGATCTTTGGCGATATCGAGCGCACGGGCGACGGCATTATGACCTCGCTGCGCGTGATGGAAGTGATTCGTGCCGAGCGCGAGACGCTCTCGCAGCTCACGGCTCCGTGCAAGCTGCTGCCGCAGGCGCAGGTTGCCGTGCGCGTAGCGGATAAGGACGCCGCGCTCGAGAACATGGGCGTGCAGAACGCCATCGCCGAGGCCGAGACTGCGCTGGCAGGCGAGGGCCGCGTGCTCGTGCGCAAAAGTGGAACCGAGTCGGTGATTCGCGTTTTGGCCGAAGCGCCCGACCAAGCATCCGCCGATGCTGCCATGAAGCGCATCGCCAACGCGCTCGAGGCTCTGTAGTTACGCGGTTTTACCAAACCGCGTAACTGCTCGACGCTGCAAACGCCCCCAAGTGCCGGGTCTCTGGCTTAGATGAAAAAGGGGCGCCGCGGAACCAACCCGCGGCGCCCCCTTTGCGTTGGCGTGTCGCCTAAGCTTTACAGCTGATACAGCGTGGTGAACTTGTCCTGCAGGTAGCTGCAGTAGTAGCGGGCATCGAACGCCATGCCGCAGGCGCCCTTGATGAGCTCCGGCGCGTCCTTGGCGCGGCCCCACTGCCAAATGCGCTCACCCAGCCAGGCGCGGACGGGCGCCAGGTCGCCGCTCGCACAGGCGCCGTTAAGGTCGACACCGTCGCGGCACATGGCCGGCACAAACATGGCGTCGTAGGCGCTACCCAGCGCATAGGTGGGGAAGTAGCCAAACGAGCCGCCGCTCCAGTGCGTATCCTGCAGGCAGCCGTGCGTGTCGTCGGGAACGGGAATGCCCAGGTACTCGTTCATAAAGCGGTTCCAAAGCGCGGGGATGTCCTTGGCCGCAGCCTCGCCGGCAAACAGCATACGCTCAATCTGGTAGCGCACCATAATATGCAGCGGATAGGTGAGCTCGTCGGCCTCGGTGCGGATCAACGACGGCTGCGCGATGTTCACGGCGCGGTAGAGCGTGTCTTCGTCGACGTCGCCGTAGACCTCGGGCGCGTGACGACGCAGCACCTCGAGCAGCGGGCCCATAAAGGCGCGGCTGCGACCCACGGTGTTCTCGAAAAAGCGGCTCTGGCTCTCGTGGATGCCCATGGAGGTGCCGCCCTCCAGGCAGGTGCGCGCGTAGGCGGGATTGACGCCCAGCTCGTACATGGTGTGCCCCGCCTCGTGGATGATGCTGTAGACGTTGGAGATGCAGTCGTCCTCGTAGATGTGCGTCGCGATGCGCGCATCACCCACGGCAAAGCCCTCGCTAAACGGATGCTCGGTAAAGGCAAGCGTGGTGTCGTCCAGGTCCAGGCCGACAAGCTTCATAAGGTCGAAGCTCATGGCGCGCTGGGCAGCCTCGGGCACGTGGGCGTGCAAAAAGTCGGCAGCCGGCTGCTGGCCGCGCTCGCCGATGGCGTGCACGAGCGGCACGACCGTGGCCTTGACCTCGTCGCAAAACGCGTCGAAGCTCTTGGCGGAAAGGCCGCGCTCGTACTGGTCGAGCCAAACGTCGTATGGATCGCGCTTGGGGTCCATGAGCTCGGCCTGATGCTTAAGTTGGGCGACGATTCTATCCACATAGGTCTCAAAGCTCGCCCAGTCGTTGGCTGCCTTGGCCTTGCGCCACACGGCGTCCGCCTCGCAGGTGAGCCTGGTCCAGGCCTCGGCTTCTTCGGTGGGGATGGCACTGGCCTCACGTTGATCGCGGCCGAGCACACGGATCTCGTCGAGCAGCTGAGGGTCGTCGATTTTGCCGCCGGCGACGGTCTCGCGCGCTAACGAGCGTACGAGCTCAACGGACTTCTCGCTGGTCAGCAGCTTGTGATGCTCGCCGGCAAGCGTGCCCATGGCGTCGGCACGCGCTGCTGCGCCGTTGGCGGGGGCAATGGTCGCGCCGTCAAACTCGGCAATCTTGAGCAGGTACTCACGAGTCCACAGCTTGCCTTCGAGCTTGCGGAATTTTTTGACGGCCTTATCGACCTTCATGCCTTTGGATGTCTTGCCCGCTGCAGGCTCGGCCTTCTTATCGAGTTTCTTTCCCATACCATATCCTTGATCTCGTGAGCCGAGCGCTTCGGGTGGGCGCGCGGCCAGTTTGCACAGCTACCTGCCTTGTACCCAGTGCGAACAAAACGGAACGCGGCGATGCACACGCAGAATGTGTTATCCTATAGCCCAATGCGTTGACGGAGAGGGTTTTGCCCGCCGCGTCGCCGGCAAGAGAGGGAAGGTCATGGGCTGCGAGCCTTCCTGCGGTGACAAGGGCCAAGCGTTCACTCCCGAGCAGCGACCTCAACGGGCACGCGGCCAGCGGCGGCGAAGCCCCAGTAGGGAAGCCGTGAGCCTCGCGACAAGGGGCACAGAGTGGGCGCGGCGGGCCAGACATCCGCCGGGTCAAACAAGGTGGTACCGCGGAATTCAACCGTCCTTGGGCAATGCACATGCCCGAGGGCGGTTTTTTTGTTACCGAACCGGGCCGCACATCCGCAGCTCCGGGTGGCTCCAGCCGCCGCGGCAAGTGGATGCGCGAGAGACGAAAGGGAAGACATGAGTCTGATTGATGATCTGGTCAAACTCGAGGAAGAGGCCAAGGAGCTCGTCGCAGGCGCCGATGACGCCGCCAAGCTCGAGGCTGCGCGTGTTGAGCTGCTCGGTCGCAAGGGTCGTATCACCGGCTTGATGCGCATGATGGGCAAGCTCGCCCCCGAGGATCGTCCCGTGATGGGCAAGCGCGCCAACGAGATGCGCCAGCTGATCGAGGGCATGCTCGACGAGCGAAACACCGAGATGAAGGCCGCCGCCCTCAAGCGCGCACTCGAGCACGACGCCGTCGACATCACGCTGCCGGGCATCCGTCCGCAGATCGGCCACCAGCACCTGATCAAGCAAATCATCGAGGAGGCCGAGGACATCTTCTGCGGCATCGGCTACACCGTCGAGTCCGGCCCCATGGTCGACACCTCTTACTACAACTTCACCGCGCTCAACGCTCCCATGGATCACCCGAGCCGCTCGGCCCGCGATACCTTCTACGTGGTCGACAACAACCCCGGCAGCGTCGCGCACCCCGAGGCTCACGCCCACGGCGAGTCCGACGTGCTGCTGCGCACCCAGACTTCGGGCGTGCAGATCCACACTATGGAGTCGCAGAAGCCGCCCATCTACATGATCTGCCCGGGCACCGTCTACCGTCCCGACACGGCCGATGCCTGCCACCTGCCGCAGTTCAACCAGATCGAGGGCCTGGTCGTCGACGAGGGCATCACCTTTGGCGACCTGAAGGGCACGCTCGACTACTTTGTTAAGTGCATGTTTGGCGAGGATCGCAAGACGCGTTACCGCCCGCACTTCTTCCCCTTCACCGAGCCCAGCTGCGAGGTGGACGTGAGCTGCCACGTGTGCGGCGGCAAGGGCTGCAACTTCTGCAAGCACAGCGGCTGGATCGAGATCTTGGGCTGCGGCATGGTCGACCCCAACGTCCTGATCAACTGCGGCATCGATCCCGAGAAGTACACCGGCTTCGCCTTTGGCATTGGCGCCGAGCGCGTCGCGGCCCTGCGCTACGACCTGCCGGACCTCAGAACGCTCATGACAGGCGATATGCGTTTCTTGAATCAGTTCTAGGCTGCGGCTTGCCCAAGCACGGCACCTCGGCGCTCATTCGTCGCTTGCGTACCAAAGTACGCGGCACTCCTCTTTCGGGCCGATCTGCCGCACTTGGACAACCCTCGCTTTGTAAGGAATGTTCACAAAGTTGAAGTTTCCACCTGCATCTCTTCGCAGGCTTTCAGTATGAAAGGAGAGCTAGATGCGTGTTTCTTACGACTGGCTCAAGACCATGATCGATATTCCGGAGGATCCCAAGACCCTTTCGGACGAATATATCCGTACCGGCACCGAGGTCGAGGCGATCGACACCGTGGGCGAGTCCTTCGACTACGTGGTGACCGCCAAGGTGCTCACCAAGACCCCGCACCCCGATAGCGACCACATGTATGTGTGCTCGGTCGATGTGGGCGACAAGAACCTCGATGCCGACGGCAATCCCGCTCCGCTGCAGATCGTCTGCGGCGCGCAGAACTTCGAGGCCGGCGACCACATCGTCACGGCCATGATCGGCGCTGTCCTGCCCGGCGACGTCAAGATCAAGAAGAGCAAGCTTCGCGGCGTCGTGTCCATGGGCATGAACTGCTCTGCGCGCGAGCTCGGCCTGGGTGGCGACCACTCCGGCATCATGATTCTGCCCGAGGACACGCCCTGCGGTATGCCGTTTGCCGAGTACGTGGGCTCGAGTGATACTGTGCTCGACTGCGAGATCACGCCCAACCGTCCCGATTGCCTGTCCATGATCGGCATGGCCCGCGAGACCGGTGCCATTTTCGACCGCGATTTCCACGTGGAGCTGCCCGCCATCAAGGCGGAGACTGGCCGCGCGACCGACGACGGGCTTTCCGTCGAGATTGCCGACGAGGGCCTGTGCGACCGCTATGTCGCCCGCATCGTGCGCAACGTGAAGGTCGGCCCGTCGCCCGACTGGATGGTCAAGCGCCTTAACGCCCTGGGCGTGCGTCCGCACAACAACATCGTCGACATCACCAACTACGTGATGATGCTCACCGGTCAGCCGCTGCACGCCTTTGACCTGGACACCTTTGCCGAGCGCGATGGCCACCGTCGCGTGGTGGTTCGCGCCGCCCAGCAGGATGAGAAATTCACGACGCTCGATGGCGAAGAGCGCGTGCTCGACGCCGGCATGGGCCTTATCACCGACGGCGAGCGCCCCGTGGCGTTGGCCGGCGTTATGGGCGGCATGGATTCCGAGATCGAGGACGACACCGTCGACGTGATGGTCGAGAGCGCTTGCTTCAACGCCGGTCGCACCTCGCACACCAGCCGCGATCTGTCGCTGATCTCCGACGCCTCCATTCGCTTTGAGCGCCAGGTTGACGAGACTGGCTGCGTGGATGTCGCCAACGTTACCTGCGCGCTCATCGAGGAGATCGCCGGCGGCGAGGTTGCTCCCGGCTATGTCGATGTTTTCCCCGCGCCCAAGACCATCGACAGCATCAAGCTGCGCCTGGCCCGCGTGCATGCCATCTGCGGTGCCGACATCGAGCCCGATTTTATCGAGCGTTCGCTTACCCGTCTGGGCTGCACCGTCGAGCGCGACGGCGAGGACTTTATGGTTACCCCGCCGAGCTTCCGTCCCGACCTGCCGCGCGAGATTGACCTGATCGAGGAGGTCCTGCGCCTATGGGGCATGGGCCGTGTGACGGCGACCATCCCGGCTGCCAAGAACCACATCGGCGGCCTGACCCGCGAGCAGAAGCTCACCCGCAAGGTCGGCGAGATCCTGCGCGCCTGCGGCCTCAACGAGACCACGACCTTTGGCTTTGCCGCCCCGGGCGACCTGGAGAAGATCGGCATGCCCACCGAGGGTCGCGGCTGCCCCGTGGTGCTCATGAACCCGCTGGTGGCCGAGCAGACCGAGATGCGTCGTTCGCTGCTGCCGGGCCTGCTGCAGTCCGTGGCCTACAACGAGGCGCACGGTACGCCCAACGTGCACCTGTACGAGGTCGGCAGCCTGTTCCACGGTCGCGAGAACGCCAGCCTGCCCAAGGAGACCAAGTCCGTCGCGGGTGTGCTCTCGGGCCAGTGGAGCGAGCAGTCTTGGAACATGAAGTACCGTAAACTGCGTTTCTTCTTTGGCAAGGGTATCGTCGAGGAGCTGCTCGCCCAGCTGCGCATCGAGAAGGTTCGCTTCCGTCCCGTCGAGGGCGAGGGCTATGCCTTTTTGCAGCCGGGTCGTGCGGCCGAGGTTCTGTCCGGCGGCACCGTGCTGGGTTGGGTCGGCGAGATCCACCCCGAGGCGCGCGAGGCCTGCGGCATCGACGAGGTTGTCGTTGCCTTTGAGCTTGACCTGGACAAGCTGATCAAGGGCGCCCGCAACCAGGAGAACTACCGCGAGTTCTCGCAGTACCCGGCCGTTGAGCACGACCTTGCCATTGTGGTCGACAATGCCGTGACCTGCGAGGATCTTGAGCGCCGCATTACGAGCGCCGGCGGTAGGTTGCTCGAGGGCGTGCGCCTGTTCGACGTCTACCGCGATCCCATCCGCATCGGAGCGGGCAAAAAGTCCATGGCCTTTGCGCTTACGTATCGCTCCGACGACCACACGCTTACCAGCGAAGAGGTCGAGAAAGCGCACCAGAAGATTGTCACCAAGGTGTGCAAGGGCGTAAACGGCGAGGTCCGCGGCTAGGGCTTGCGATGGGGGGCGTAGGGCCTGATGGCGGTTGCTGCGGAGCTCTGCGCGACCGCGGTGTTCGGAATAAGGCATCGCTGACCCTGCATATATGACACGCGCATTACAAAACGGCGTGCTGCTTTTGTGGCGGCGCGCCGTTTTGCTATCATAGCCTGCGGCGTGTTACGAATCATCTAGCTCGTAACACTGATGAAATGGTTCAAGCGGCGCTGCAATCCCATGTGCCGGCAACCGGGAGGCGTATATGCACATTCCAGATAACTACCTGTCCCCGCAGACCGATGCCGTTATGGCGGTGGCGATGGTGCCCGTATGGGTTCACTGCATCAAGAAAGTGCGCGCCACGCTCGATCGCGAGCATATGGCCTTTCTGGGTATTTGCGCTGCGTTCTCCTTTTTGCTCATGATGTTCAACGTGCCGCTGCCCGGCGGCACCACTGGTCACGCCGTCGGCGGCGCGCTCATCGCGCTGCTGCTGGGCCCCGAGGCCGCGGCCATCGCGGTTTCGGTCGCGCTGGCGTTGCAGGCGCTGCTGTTTGGCGACGGCGGTATCCTGTCCTTTGGCGCCAACTGCTTTAACATGGCCTTCGTGCTGCCGTTTGCCGCTGCTATCGTGTTCCGTGCGCTCAACAGCCGTTTGCACGACAAGAGCTGGGGCACCTCGGTTTCGGCCATCGTAAGCGGCTGGGTCGGCCTGTGCCTGGCGGCCCTGTGCGCGGCGGTCGAGTTTGGTATTCAGCCCATGCTCTTTACTAACGCTTCGGGCGCGCCGCTGTACTGCCCCTTCCCGCTGTCCATTGCCATTCCGGCCATGATGATTCCGCATATGTTGGTTGCCGGCGTGGTCGAGGGCGTGGCGACTGCCGCGATCTACGGCTTTATCAAGAAGACGGCGCCGAGCGTTATCGTCGGGCCCGAGGCCGTCGATGGCCAGCTTGCTGCCGAGGGCACAACCGCCAAGAAGACCTCGCTGGTCCCCACGCTCATCCTGGTCGCCGTGCTTGTCGTGGCTACGCCGCTCGGCTTGCTTGCCACCGGTGACGCCTGGGGTGAGTGGGACGCCGAGGGCGCCGCGATCGCCGTTCAGGAGGCTGGTGACGACAGTCTGCAGGCTTCGGTCGGTCTCGACACTCCGACCTTTGCCGATGCCCTGCCCACGGGCGATTATCTGCAGGCCTATTCCGAGGAGCAGGGCCTTGGCTTTGCCGGCCAGGCCGCGATGTATATTCTTTCGGGCGTGATTGGCGTGGCGGTGCTCACCATCGCATTCCGCCTGGTCTCGCTGACGGTCAAGGAAAGCGGTGCTCATGGCAATAGCCGGGCTGCCTAGTTGGCTTGCGGCCGAGGAGCGATACGAGCCCGCGGGGGCTCGGCATCGTGTGATGCAAAAGAACGTCCTGCACCTGGCGAGCCTGCTTGAGCGGGTTCGCCTGGGTGGAGGCGCGAACAAGGGCGGGTCGATGGTCGACCGCGCCCTTTCTTGCGTTTCGGCTCCGGTGCGCCTGTTAGGGATGTTCGTTTGCGTCCTGTGCGTGTGTCTGACGCAAAGCCCGCTGTACCTGATGTTGATGGCGGCGATCGCGTTGGTGCTCGTTGCCGTGCGCCCCGTACGCGGGCTGCGCGCTACCTTTGTGCCGGCGTTGGCTGCCGCGGGGTTTGCCGTGGTTCTGGCGCTGCCTGCCCTGCTGCTGGGTGCTTCTGCCTCGGGCGCCATGCTCAAGATTGCACTCAAGACGTTCATTAACGTGTCGCTGGTGCTGGGTGTTTCGTGGACGCTCACCTGGAGCCGCATGTCGGCGGCGCTTAAGATGCTGCACCTGCCCGACGAGGTCATCTTTACTTTCGATATGGCGCTCAAGCATATCGAGGTGCTGGGACGCACAGCGCACGATCTGTGCGAATCGGTCATGCTGCGCAGCGTCGGTTCCGCGCCTGCGGGTTTTTCGCGCACCGACTCGCTGGCGGGTATCATGGGCATGACGTTTATCAAGGCGATGGAGTGCAGTCGCGCGATGGACGAGGCTATGCTTTGCCGCGGCTTTGCCGGCGTGTACCCGGCGCCTGCACGCGCCGGGTTTGGCTGGCGCGATGCGGTCTATGCGGCCGGCGTGGTTCTGCTCGCCGTGTTGTGCGCGGTGCTGTAGGCGCTGCTGGTTCCGGCTGGGGATGCAACTAGGGAAGGGCGACGTTTTGACGATCGATATGAATAGTGCGGCGGGCACGAACGGTGCGGGCGGCGCCGAGGCCACGCCGCTCATCGAGCTGCGCGACGTGGTGTTCTCCTATGCGGGCCATACGGTTGTCGATGGTGTGTCGCTGCAGGTCGATCGTGGTGAACTCGTTGCCCTGCTCGGTCCCAACGGCTGCGGTAAGACGACGATTATGCGCCTTATTAACGGCCTTGAACTCGCGGACGCAGGGGCATACCTGTTTGACGGGCACGCGATCGACGCGGCGTTTCTAAAGGATTCCGCGGCCGCTCAGCGTTTTCATCAGCGCGTAGGTTTTGTGTTTCAAAATGCCGACGCCCAGCTGTTCTGCGCTACGGTGGGCGAGGAAGTTGCTTTTGGTCCCGCGCAGATGGGGCTGCCGGCAGACGAGCTCGAGCGCCGCGTGCGCGATGCCATGGAGCTGTTCCAGGTTGCCGATCTGGTCGATGCCTCGCCCTATCAGCTCTCGGGCGGGCAAAAGAAGCGCGTGGCGCTGGCTGCCGTCGTGTCGATGAACCCCGATATCCTGGTGCTCGACGAGCCTACCAACGGACTTGACGAGGACTCGTGCGACATCGTGGTCAACTTTCTACTGGCCTATGTTGCTGCCGGTAAGACGGTCTTGATGAGCACGCACCATCAGGAATTGGTACGACGCCTGGGTGCCCGCGCCATCTATATCGATCGATATCACCATGTGGTCGAGGCGCCGGTGTCTTCGTATGGAACCGAGAGCGGCGCTGCGGAATAGTTGCTGCGTAGAGCGTGCGTAGCGGCCCGCGCGGCTTTGCCGTGATGGTATAGTTATCCAGGTTTTTATGGGGGTGGCTATGCCAAGCTGGAACATTCATATCGCTCAGACGGAGCGTTTGCTGGAGTGCACCGGCGCGCTTGCCAATAGCGTGCGCGACCGCAATGCCTTTTTGTTTGGCTGCGTGGTTCCGGATATCTTCGTGGGCTATATGGTCCCTGGTATCGCTGATCCCATTCCGTATCGCATTACGCACTTTGCCAAGCCCGAGCCTATCCCTAAGCCTCGTGAGCATGAGTTCTGGGATACCTATGTGGCACCGTTGCTTAAAAGTTCGCCCACCGGTGCGCCGGCCGCGGCGACCTCGATTATCGAGGAACGCGAGCGACTGAATCGCGTGCACTATCCCCAGCGCTACAGGGATGCCGAGCCGGTTGTCGGTCCCGGCGCCTGTGAGTTCTCGCTTGCGTCCGAAGATGTGGCGCAGTCGTTGCTCGATTTAACGCTGGGCGTCTGGTCGCATCTGGTGGCCGATACCGTATGGAATACGCGCGTGAATCAGTACCTGGAGGCGCACGGCGGCAAGCCGTGCGAGGAATTCCGCATTAAAAAGCAAGGTGACTTTGACTGGTTTGGTAAGACGCTCGGCATTGTTTCCATCCCGCGTGCGACCGATCGTCTGTATACTGCGGCGATGCGTTTTGGGCAGTATCCCATCCATAAGGAGTATGTGCTCAAGACCATCGGCGTTATGCACGAGATTGTGCGCGAAAACCCCGGTGAGCCCGATCATCCGCCATACCGCCTGCTAACTGAGGAGTTTTTCGATGCAACGTTTACCGAGGTCATCGAGCTGACCGAGGTGGGCTTTGCGACTCGCGTTGCCGCTTCTGACGTCCCCGCAGTCCCTCTGATCACTAGCTGCTAGCTGGCCGGCTTGACGGCGAACAGCTCATCCCAATCGACCAATAGCTCCCGCCGCAGGGCATCTTCGGTGGTGCGTTCCTGATCGGTCTTTGGGATGTAGGGGAGCCCTGCCTTTTTATGGATGAGTTCGGCGATGTTGTTAAAGCTCTTCGTGTCTTTGATTTGCTCATAGGTTATCTGGATAACGTCATAGCCCATGCTTGTGAGGGCGGTGGTGCGCTCGGCATCGGAGAGACTTGCGGCTTCGCCATCGTGGGCGGAGCGGCCTTGGCATTCCAGGATGACGCCCATGCTGTCGGTGTTGCTCTCGATGAGGATATCGGCGTAGCAGCAGGTTTTGTCATACAGTGAGCGCGCGGCGTCGCTGAGTGGGATGCGCACGTTGTTTGCGATGTTGATACCCATGCCGCCCTCGTTGCGGGGGAGCGAGACAAGTATGGAGGTCTGTACTTCGAAGGGCGAGGCGGTCTGCCCCGTCATGTGCTCGGCCGCCCAGCGCAGTTGTTTAACGCCGCGCAGGCCTGCAGCCTGCTTGGCGAACGCGGCGATATCCGCCGCGCTGAGGAGCGGCGGGCGCTTCCACAAATTGGTGTCATTGCCCTTGGTGTCGACAACACGCTCCCAACCGCAGTTGGGTGGAATGAGCTTAAGCGAAATGGCTTCATCGAGTTGTTGTTGCGTTCGCTCGCAGGGCGTAAACACTGCAAAGGAGCCGCACATCTCGTAGCAAGCCATGAGTAACTGGTTGCGTGAGACCTGCGTGGCAAGGCTGAGCAACGTAAACTCGGGCGACGTGACATCAAATCCATGTTCAGTTTGCCTAAACGACCCGGGAGGCGGCTCTTGGGTCAGGAGGTGCGATTTAAACAGGCTTCGCGACCCGGATTGTACTCGAGTGAATACAAGCCTGTGAAGCGGTGCGTGAAGCAGGTCTTTTACAACTGCATGACTTCCGAGGCCGCAACATCTGCGATCCATATTGCCAAGGCTAATGGCGGGGTAAAGCCCTAATACCTGCGGCGGGATACGGTGATAGTAAAAAGCGGATTGACCGCATAGCGTCAGGTCCATGATATCCTCCTGGTCGAAATGTGCTTTTGGACCGTGCGATGCCAGCGTCAATTCGGAAGTATGCGGCAAAATCTGAACCCTGTGAGCAGACCTGGCTTTTGAGGCCAGTTTATCAGGCATTTTGTTGCGAAAAAACGGGGTGTGCTCGGAGGTCTCAGAATTTGCCGCATACTTCCGAAAACGCGGTCGATCTGGCTCTTGCTAAAACGATTTAGCAGCGTCGGGTAAGGTGTGGTTTCGCCATCGGGCGAACACTTTTAGCGCTTGGGACTTTATTTTTGGGCCTCGAAAGGTGGATTTCGCGCTTTTGGTAAAGAAATGGGTGCGTGTTTTGCCGTGTGCCGGCATTGACACAGAAAAAGGGCCCGGAAGGCAATGCCTTCCGGGCCCTTTGCAATGCAAATCTGCTTGCAAGTACGATTTAGCGGACCTGAGCGACGTAAGCGACGTTGGTCGAGGAGACCTTGTCCTCGAGCTGGACGCTCATGCGGGGATCGCCGGCGGTAGCGACGGTCAAATCGCCAGCCTCGACGTAGCCGAGCTCCTTAGCGGTCTCGATCGCCTTGACGATCGTGCCGTTGACGGTGCCCTGGGTAATCTCGGCCTGGTGCGGGATAACGCCCCAGTACATGATCATCTGCTGGACGGCCCACTCGTGGCGGGAGAACGCGCAGATCGGCATGTTGGGACGGAAGTGCGAGATCAGGCGTGCGGTACGACCGGTTGTCGTCGGCACGGTGATGCACTTGGCGCCAACGGTGGTGGCCATGTTCACAGCGGACATACCCACAACGTTGTTGACGACGCGGGTGCCGTGAGCGTCGGCCGGAACCTCGAGCGGAGCGTGGGCCGGGAGGTACTTCTCGGTCTCGAGAGCAATGCTGGCCTGCATCTTAACGGCCTCGACCGGGTACTTACCGGCAGCGGACTCGCCAGAGAGCATAACGGCGTCGGTGCCGTCGTAGATGGCGTTAGCAACGTCGGCAACCTCGGCGCGCGTCGGGCGCGGGTTCTGCTGCATGGAGTCGAGCATCTGCGTAGCGGTGATAACGGGCTTGTAGGCCGCGTTGCACTTGGCGATGATCTCCTTCTGGATGTGCGGAACGAGCTCGGGCTTGATCTCGATACCCAGGTCGCCACGGGCGACCATGATGCCGTCGGAAGCCTCGAGGATCTCGTCGAAGTTCTCGACGCCCAGGGCGCACTCGATCTTCGGGAAGATCGTCACGTGCTCGCCGCCGTTCTCGCGGCAAAGCTTGCGGATGCCACGGACGGACTCGCCGTCACGGATGAAGGAAGCGGCGATGTAGTCGATGTTCTCGGTCAGGCCAAAGAGGATGTCCTGACGATCGCGCTCGGTGATGGCGGGCAGCGAGATGTTGACGTTGGGCATGTTGACGCCCTTGCGCTCGCCGATCAGGCCGTCGTTCTTAACGACACAGGTCATGTCCTGGCCACTGACGGACTCGACCTCGAGGGCAACCAGGCCGTCATCGATCAGGATGAGGGAGCCCTTCTCGACCTCGGAAGGCAGAGCCAGGTAGTCGAGGGAGATGTGCTCAGCGGTGCCGTGGAAATCCTCGGACGTGGGCTGAGCGGTGACGACGATCTTATCGCCGGTCTTGACGGCAACCTTCTTGCCGTCGACCAGAAGGCCGGTGCGGACCTCGGGGCCCTTGGTGTCGAGCAGGATGCCGACGGGCAGACCGAGCTCCTTGGAAATACGGCGGACGCGCTCGATGCGACCGTGGTGCTCGTCGTAGGAGCCGTGCGAGAAGTTAAAACGGGCGACGTTCATGCCCGCCTTGATCATCTCGCGGATGGTCTCGTCGCTATCGCAGGCGGGACCCATGGTGCATACAATCTTAGTGCGCTTGTACATTCAGACCTCCATCTGACATCGTCTTGCGCTGATAGATAAACCATAAGAAATAAAACCGTGTTGATTATAACGAAATGCTGACCGAATACCCCATAAAATCGACCGTATGCCGAATTAGAAGTTCATTTTTTGCGGGATAAACGGTATATGAGAAAATTTACCAACCGCTCTAACCGCTGCTATCTGGGCGATATGTCAGTTTGGCGATGTGCCGAAGAAAAAACGTTTTACCAATGTTGAGCATCACACGGTCTGCACCGTTGCGTGCGGACCATATTTCCAAACCGATTGTTTTGGCTAGACGCGTCGCTTTGGGGTACCATAGCTCCACTATCAACTGCCGCTCAGCACGGCAGCCTTGATGAGCCCTTGCCCTTCTCCTGGGAATTATGATCGGGCATCAATCTGCTGAGTGGCCCGAATCCCAGGAGGGGACTCTATATGCAAAAGGAATACCTGTCCGCCGCGGCGGAGGTGCTCAGCGACCAAGGTGTCGATGAGAACCTCGGCCTGAGCAACGACGAGGCGTCTTCGCGCCTCGCCAAGACAGGCCCTAACAAGCTCGAGGAAGCTGAGAAGACGCCGCTGTGGAAGCGTTTCTTTGAGCAGATGGCCGACCCCATGGTCATCATGCTGATCGTTGCCGCCGTCATCAGTGCGCTCACGGGCATGGTCAAGGGCGAGCCCGACTTTGCCGATGTTGCCATCATCATGTTCGTCGTTATCGTCAACTCGGTGCTGGGCGTGGTCCAGGAAGCCAAGAGCGAGGAGGCCCTCGAGGCCCTGCAGGAGATGAGTGCGGCGCAGTCCAAGGTGCTGCGCGACGGCAAGCTCGTGCACCTGCCGAGCGCCGAGCTCGTGCCCGGCGACGTGATCATGCTCGAGGCGGGCGACTCCGTTCCGGCCGACTGCCGCGTGCTCGAGAGCGCCACGATGAAGATCGAAGAGGCCGCGCTCACCGGCGAGTCCGTGCCCGTCGAGAAGCATGCCAACGTGATCGAGCTCGCCGCCGGCACCGACGACGTGCCGCTCGGCGACCGTAAGAACATGTGCTATATGGGCTCCACCGTCGTGTACGGCCGTGGTCGCGCCGTCGTGGTCGGCACCGGCATGAACACCGAGATGGGCAAGATCGCCGGCGCCCTGGCCGAGGCCAAGGAAGAGCTCACGCCGCTGCAGGTGAAGCTCGCCGAGCTCAGCCGCATCCTCACCATCATGGTGATCGTCATCTGCGTCGTCATCTTTGGCGTTGACATCCTCCGCCACGGCGTGGGCAACGTCCTTACCGATCCGACTGCCCTGCTCGACACCTTTATGGTTGCCGTCTCGCTCGCCGTCGCCGCCATCCCCGAGGGCCTTGTTGCCGTCGTGACCATCGTCCTTTCGCTTGGCGTGACCAAGATGGCCAAGCGCCAGGCGATTATCCGCAAGCTCTCTGCTGTCGAGACCCTTGGCTGCACACAGACCATCTGCTCCGACAAGACCGGTACCCTTACCCAGAACAAGATGACCGTCGTCAAGCACGAGCTCGCTGCGCCCAAGGAGAAGTTCCTGGCCGGCATGGCGCTGTGCTCCGATGCTCAGTGGGACGAGGAGCTGGGCGAGGCCGTGGGCGAGCCGACCGAGTGCGCGCTCGTCAACGACGCCGGCAAGGCTGGCCTCACCGGCCTGACTGCCGAGCATCCGCGCGTGGGCGAGGCCCCGTTCGACTCGGGCCGCAAGATGATGTCCGTGATCGTCGAGACCTTGGATGGCGAGTACGAGCAGTACACCAAGGGCGCGCCCGACGTGGTGATCGGCCTGTGCACCCATATCTACGAGGGCGAAAAGGTCGTCCCGCTGACCGAGGAGCGTCGCGCCGAGCTCGTGGCCGCCAACAAGGCCATGGCCGACGAGGCTCTGCGCGTGCTGGCGCTGGCAAGCCGCACCTACACCGAGGTCCCGAGCGACTGCAGCCCCGCTGCGCTCGAGCACGACCTGGTCTTCTGCGGCCTGTCCGGCATGATCGACCCGGTCCGCCCCGAGGTCGCCGAAGCCATCCGCGAGGCCCACGACGCTGGCATTCGCACCGTCATGATCACGGGCGACCACATCGACACCGCCGTGGCCATCGCCAAGCAGCTGGGCATCGTCACCGATCGCAGCCATGCCATCACCGGTGCCGACCTCGATCGCATGAGCGACGAGGAACTCGACGCGCACATCGAGGACTACGGCGTGTACGCCCGCGTCCAGCCCGAGCACAAGACACGCATCGTCGAGGCTTGGAAGTCGCGCGACCAGATCGTGGCCATGACGGGCGACGGCGTCAACGACGCCCCGTCCATCAAGCGCGCCGACATCGGCGTTGGCATGGGCATCACCGGTACCGATGTCACCAAGAACGTCGCCGACATGGTGCTTGCCGACGACAATTTCGCCACCATCATCGGTGCCTGCGAAGAGGGCCGTCGCATCTACGACAACATCCGCAAGGTCATCCAGTTCCTGCTTTCGGCCAACCTTGCCGAGGTCTTCTCGGTGTTTATCGCCACGCTCATCGGCTTTACCATCTTCCAGCCGGTGCAGCTGCTGTGGGTGAACCTGGTTACCGACTGCTTCCCTGCGCTCGCGCTGGGCATGGAGGACGCCGAGGGCGACATCATGAAGCGCAAGCCGCGCAACGCCAAGGATGGTGTCTTTGCCGGACATATGGGTCTGGACTGCGTGGTCCAGGGCCTAATCATCACCGTGCTGGTGCTGGCGAGCTTCTTTGTGGGCGTGTACTTTGACATGGGCTACATCCACATCGCCGATATGATCGCCGGCAATGCCGACGAGGAAGGCGTGATGATGGCGTTCATCACGCTCAACATGGTCGAGATTTTCCACTGCTTCAATATGCGCAGCCGTCGTGCGTCGCTGTTCACCATGAAGAAGCAGAACAAGTGGCTGTGGGCTTCCGCCGCTCTGGCACTGGTGCTGACGGTGATCGTGACCGTGCAGCCGACGCTTGCCGAGATGTTCTTTGGCCCTGTGACGCTTGAGCTCAAGGGCGTTCTTGCCGCGCTGGGCCTGGCCTTCCTGATCATCCCGTTGATGGAGATCTACAAGGCGATCATGCGCGCGGTGGAGAAAGAGTAACGTACCTGTCCGGGCCCGCCCGCCTGCGGGGTTTCTTCTTCGCTGGTCCTCGCGCTTCGCGCTGCGGGATCACTCAGAAGAAACCCCTCCCGGCGGGCGGGCCTTCGGATAACCTCTCGGGACCGTAAGCTGAGGGAAAGTGTGTGAGTCGGTCGAGCATTTGCTCGACCGACTCTTTTTTGTGGGAAAATACCTGCTCAGTTGTGATTTATGGTGCTGGGAGGCGCTTGTGGGCAAGGCTAAGGCTAAAGCGAAGAAAAAGACGACGGGGGCGCGGGCTAAGCGTGACCGTCGTCGGAAGCTTGCGACCGAAGCCCCCGCGTCTGCCGAGGAGTTGTTGACGAGCGTACCGGGGCTCGATGCGTTGCAGGATGTTCCGGCGTTTGACGATCTGCCGGTTGATGCCGCCCAACGGGCAGCCTTCGATGATTTTTGCGCGCAAGCCGAGGAACCCGAGCAGATGCAGTTGGGCGCCGTGGTGCGCCTGGACCGCGGGTTTCCGCTGGTGGCGACTGCCGATGACACGTTTCGTGCCGAGCATGCCGTGGGGTTTGCCAAGTCGCGCGGCGAGGACGAGGTCCTGCTGCCTGCCGTGGGCGACCGTGTGGCGGTGCGCCGCGCTCCCGGGCACGATATGGGCGTGATTGAGTGCGTGCTGCCGCGCCGTACGAGCTTTGAGCGTTGGCGTGGCCGTGCCCGCGGTGAGCGCCAAGTGCTCTGCTCCAACGTTGACAGCGTGCTGATCGTGCAGGCGCTCGGCGCCGGCGAGGTGCTGCTCGATCGCGTGGCGCGCTCACTGGTGTTGGCGCTCGATTGCGATGCCGAGCCGGTGGTGGTGCTCACCAAGGCCGACCGCTGCGATGCCGAGGAGCTCGAGCGCGATCTGGACCGCGTGCGCCGCCTGGTGGGTCCGGACGTGCGCGTGATCGTGACGTCCTCTGCCGAGGGCCGCGGCCTGGACGAGGTCCGTGCCTGCGTGCCTGCCGGGAGCTGCGCCATGATTCTGGGCGAGTCGGGTGCCGGCAAGTCGACGCTGCTCAATGCGCTGCTGGGCCACGATACGTTGGCGACCGGCGGTGTGCGCGAACGCGACGACCAGGGCCGTCACACTACCGTCGCGCGCGTGATGGTGACGCTGCCGGGCGACGCCGGCGTGATCGCCGATGCCCCGGGCCTGCGCAGCCTACCGCTCGTGGGTCACGAGCGGGGTCTGGCGCGCGCCTTTCCCGAGATTGTCGAGGCATCGCGTGCGTGCCGGTTTGGCGATTGCACGCATGTCCATGAGCCGGGTTGCGCCGTTCGCGAGGCCGAGGACGCCGGGCAGATCGACAGCCTGCGTCTGGAAACGTTCCAAAACCTGGCGTCATCCATGCGCGTGAGCGCTCAAATGCTCGATCCCGATGTCCATCTGTAATTGATTTTTCCTATGACAGCCGTCTCCCAACTGTTCGGGAGGCGGCTTTTTTGCTGCGGAAAAGCCTCGAAACATGCAGTTTGCTGACGTGCTGACCAAAACCTTGCCACGAGCTTGACGGGCTGGTCAGCTTTTGGTCAGCGATTGGTTTGACATCGAAAACCAAGATTGCGATTGCGCCGCTTTGCACTCTGGCCGCCCAGACAATGGTGGTACGGGCATTCGCCCGGCACTGCCATGAGAGGAGCGGCCGTGAACAAGAGCAAGCGCATCGCCATCAGTTTGGTCGCGGGCGTGCTCGCTGCTCTGCTCTGCATGGTTTACGGCTCGTCGATCCGCTCGCAAGCCGAACAGGTCCAGGCTGAGACCTTGGCCAAGTACGGTGGCGATCGCGTCGAGGTATGCGTCGCGGCGCGCGATATCGATGTGGGTGAGACCCTCGATGAGACCAATGTCATAACCCAGGAGTGGCTGACGAGTCTGCTGCCGCGTGACGCGGCGACCGAGCTACGCCAGGTGCGCGGCGACGTGACGACTTCGCGTATTCCCAAAAACGCCGTGATCTGCAATGTCTACACCAAGGCCGAGAGCCACATGCTCGAGGTGCCTAAGGGCAAGGTCGCCGTTTCGGTGGCGGTCGATGCCGAGCACTCGGTCGGCGGTGCTGCGGGCGTGGGCAGCTACGTGGACGTGTACGTGCAAAAAGACGGCGTAACCGATCGGCTGTGCGGCGCGTACGTGATCGATACCAGTGAGGATTCCGGTTTCACGCGCGAGGGCAAGATCGAATGGGTGACGCTGGCGGCTGACCCCGAAGACGTCAAGGAACTGCTGGGAGCCTCGGGCAAGGGAACGGTCAGCTTGACGATTCCCGCCACGGCGCGCGGCAAAAAGAGCGGAGGCGACGAGTGATGAAGGCGATCTGGCTTGCGTGCTGCGCGTGCGGCGATTACGGGCTGTTGCAGCGGGAAGTCGAGGGCCGTGATGTGGGTGCACAGGTGCTTCGCGTGGGTGACCTGGACGGGCTGGTTTCCATGGCGCGGGCGTTTCCGTCGCGCCGCGGGGCTGCCATCATCGCGGCGTCTCTGTTTGATACCGAAGATGTGCGCAAGACTGTTGCGCGCCTGACGGCCGAAGGCCGCGTGAGTCGCGTGGTCGTGTTGATAGAAGCGCTCGATCCGTCGGATATCGAGGGGCTGTTTCGCGCGGGGGCGACCGAGGTCATCGCTGCGCACAGTGTATGCGGCAACGGGCGCGCGGGCGAGGGAGCGGTTGATTCCGATCGGCACATGACGATTGAGCCCGATGCTTTTGTTGATAGGGAACCCGGGGCGCCTCGCGCTACAAGAGGCCCGCGTGTTGATGATTATGGAAAAGCGGAAGCCGAGCATGGTCGGCGCCCCCGGAACCCCCTTGTAGACGATGACGCTGGAGGGCCGGCGCAGCATGCTGGCGACTCCCCGGCTGTAGATATGGGATACGTGCACGGCGTGAATCTGGCGGATGAACTCGACGAAGTTGAGGGCTTTGCCGGGTGCGGCGAGTTGTCGCTAATGCAGCATGAGCAGATTGCGCAGAACGAGCCTGCCTCGCAGACCGAACAAGCTGCTATGCCGGCTTGGACGCAGCGTGTGGTTGCGGCGGGGGAGACGGGGGCGCTGCCACCGACGCCCGCCCCGCCGCCTCCGATGCCGCCGGCAGACGCTGCCGCTCCGCCGCATCGAGCTCCGGTCATCTGCGCTATTTCGGGTTCGGGCGGTTGTGGCAAGTCGACGATCGTTGCCACCATGGCACACACATCGTCGCTGTTGGGCTTGCGTGCCGCCGTGCTCGACCTGGACCTGATGTTTGGAAACCTTTACGACTTGTTAGGCGTCGATGCTCCGCGCGATATGGCGGCACTTATCGAGCCGTCGGCGGCGGGCACGCTCACCGAGCCGGATATCGTAGCCACATCGATGCGCGTGGCGCCGGGCGTTACGCTCTGGGGTCCCGTCGCGGCGCCCGAGCAAGCCGAGCTCATGGCGCGTCCGGTGGAGCTACTGCTTGATGTTCTGCGTCGCGAATCCGACGTGGTCTTTATCGATACCTCGGTCTTTTGGGGCGACGCCGTGGCGGCTGCGGTGGCGGCGAGCGACCGTTGCCTGGTCGTTGGCGATGCGGCGGTGTCGTCCGCGACATCGGCGTCGCGCGTCATCGAACTGGCAAGTCGAGTAGGTGTGCCGCGCACGCGCATGAGCGCCGTGTTCAACCGGTTCGGTGCGCGCGGGGCAGACGAGGACGTCGCCATGCGCTTTGAGATTGCCTGTGCGTTGAGCTCCAAGATTCGTATCGCCGATGGCGGGCAGGATCTCGCCGCGCTCATGGCGTTTGGGCGCGCTGACGAGGCGGTGGGGCAGACCAGCGCTTTTGCGACTAGCATGCGCGAGGCCACGCGCGAGATGCTCGTGGAACTGGGGTGCGCCGTCGGCCCTTGGAGCGATATGGTCGCCGACCGTGCAACGCGTACCGAACGCCCGCGTATCCGCCTTCCCTGGTCGCGCGAGGGTGATCAGCGATGAGCCTGCAAACGAGGATTAAGGCTGCCGGCGCTGCAGCGGCGGCAGCGCCTGTAGATGCGGGGCGTCGCCGCGCGGTGAAACGACGCACCAAGCGCGCCGTGATGGACCGCATGGGTTACGACGAAGTGGCGCGTATCAGCGCCTATATCGACCCGGCACTTGCCCGCTCGGAATTGCGTCCTGCGGTGGAGGCGGCGCTCAATGTTGAGGAGCCGACCGATCTCGCGACGCCCGAGCGCGAAACCATCATCGACGAGATTTTGGATGACGTGGTGGGCTTGGGGCCGTTGCAGCCGCTCATCGAGGACGACACCGTTACCGAGATCATGATCAACGGCTGCCGCTCGGCTTTCTTTGAACGCGGCGGCGTTTTGTACCCCATCGAGCATGCGTTTGAGGATGATGAACAGATCCGTGTGCTTATCGACCGCATCATCTCGCCACTTGGCCGCCGTATCGACGAGCGCAGCCCCATCGTCAACGCCCGCCTCAAAACGGGCTATCGCGTCAACGCGGTGATTCCGCCTGTGGCGATTGACGGACCGATTCTCACCATCCGAAAGTTCTCGGACCGTATCTGCTCGCTGGACGAGCTTGTGGGGCTGGGGTCGCTGCCGCTTTGGTATGCGCAGCTGCTGTCGTGCGCGGTGTCGCTGCGACAGGACCTGGCGGTTGCGGGAGGCACGGGATCTGGTAAGACCACCCTGCTCAACGCGTTGTCATGTGAGATTTCCACCGGCGAGCGCATCGTGACGATCGAGGACTCTGCCGAGCTCAAGTTTGCGCATCATCCGCACGTGGTGCGCCTAGAGGCGCGCGAGGCTTCAATTGAGGGTGAGGGCGCGGTGACGATCCGCGACCTGGTAACTAATGCCCTGCGCATGCGCCCCGACCGCATCGTGGTGGGCGAGGTGCGCGGTGCCGAGTGCTGCGACATGTTGCAGGCCATGAACACGGGCCACGACGGGTCGCTCACCACACTTCATGCGGGTTCAGAACAGGAGACCGTGGTGCGTCTGACGTTGCTTGCACGTTATGGCATCGATCTGCCGAGCGAGCTCATCGAGGAGCAGATTGCCATGGCGCTCGACGGCATCGTGATGTCCGAGCGCCACGCCGATGGCAGGCGCTTCGTCTCCTCGTATTCGGGGGTGCGACGCGCCGCATCGGGCGGCGTAGAGCTCGAGCGCTATGTGACGTTCGATGCCGCCGAGTGCACCTGGACGCTTGATCGCGAGCCGCCGTTTATTGCAGAAGGCCTGCGGTCGGGGACGCTCACACAAGAGGAGGTGGACGAATGGAGATCACTGTGCCCTTCGTCGTAGGGGGCTTGGCAGGGCTTTCTGTCGCGACGGCGTGCGGGGCGGAACCTCGTGTGCCGCAGGTATCGCTGGCGGAGCTGGCGCGTCAGGCGCTCGAGACGGTGGCAGAGAAGCTGCCGCGTGAGCTGGTGGAAAACGGTCTGCTGAAAAAGATCGCCCGTTCGTGGGCATCGCTGGCTCCGGCGCATCGCCTTGGCCTCGTGATCGAAGATGCTTCGGGGCGTTTGGCGTTTCTGCTGCTATCGAGCGGTGTCTGCTGCGTTTTACTAACGATGGTGTCGTTATCGCCCCTCGGATTTGCCTTGGGACTTGTTGCTCCGTTTGCCGTTGGCGCCGCCCGGGATGGCTTTGAGAGCCGGCGCGAACAACACGATGCAGAAGAGGCCATGCCCGAGGCGTTTACCGCACTTTCCATGTCGCTTGCCTCGGGACATTCGCTGGCCCAGGGCATGCGCTTTGTGGGCGCTCATGCGCAAGAGCCGGTGCATACCGAGTTTTTGCGGGTGGCGGCGGCGATCGATTGCGGCATCTCGGCGACCGACGCGCTCGATGACTTGCTCGTGCGCATCGAAGCCCCCGGCCTTTCGCTTGTGACCTTGGCGCTTAAGGTGTCTCAGCGCACCGGCGCTCCGCTTGCCGACTTACTGTCCGAGGCGTCGAGCATGGTGGGGGAGCGCATTGAGCTCAAGCGCCGCCTGGATGTTAAGACGTCGCAGGCTCGCATGTCTGCGCATATGGTCGCGGCGATGCCGGTGGGCATGTGCGCGGTGTTGGCGCTGCTTTCGGCAGATTTTCGTCGCGGTCTTGCGACGCCTGCCGGCGCGGGCGCTGTGGTGCTGGGTCTTGCCCTCAACGCCGTTGCCCTGGTGGCTATCCGACGCATTATGCGGGTGGAGCTATGAGCGCCCCGGTTGCAGTTGCGGCTTGCCTGTGCGCCCTGAGTGTATTTGTCGCGACGGGTTTGGATCGGGCGGATGCGCGCAAGATCGCAGGGGCCTGCAAGCGCGAGGCGGTGCTGGTCGCTGCTGCGGGCTGCTTGGTGGTCGATGCCCTGACCGCGCGAGTGAGGGGCGCAGTTGGAGCGGGCGGCCCGGCGCGAGTGTCGCTCGGCGAAGTGTCCGAGATGATCGATGTTGTGCGCTTGGGCCTTTCGGCCGGTCTTTCGTTTGATGCGGCGCTTGAGATTTTCTGCGCCAACCGCCGGTCAGTGCTGGCTCTTCGCTTTGAGCGAGCCTGCATGGCGTGGCAGGTGGGCGTGGGCACGCGTGAGGACGAGTTGTTGGCCGCCGCGCGCGACCTGGACGTGCGAGCGCTCGAGACCTTTGCCATCACGGTGGGGCAGGCGCTCGCCCTGGGTGCCCCACTTGCCGAGACGCTGGCCGCTCAAAGTCGCGAGATCCGTGCAGCTCATCGCGCCGCGGTCGAGCGCGAGATCGAGCGTGCGCCCGTCAAGCTGCTGATTCCCACCGGCACGCTCATCTTGCCGGCGTTACTTCTGTCCATATTGGGCCCGCTGCTGGGAGCAGGCGGGATGATGTAGGGAGGTATACATGAATACGATGACTGACGCTGCTGGCAAGGTCCAGGGCTGGGCGTTTTGCCGGGCGGCACGTGTTCGTCAGCGCGCCAAGGAGCTACTGCAGGAGGAGAGTGCACAGGGTACCACCGAGTATGCCATCTTGGTCGGCGTGCTCGTGGTGATCGCGATTATTGCCATCGTTGCATTTAAAGGCAAGGTCCAAGATCTATGGAACGCTATCAGCGAGGGCATCAACAGCCTGTAGAGGGCGAGCGCCCCATCGGGGTGCTGCTGGTGGTTGCTTGCCTGACCGTGGCGATAGCGGCGGTGCTTTGGGGGCTTAACGTCGCGCGGCAGCAGCGTCCTGGGACCGCCTCCGATTTGGGCTCAGATTCGGCGGTGGCGTCTCAAGAAGATGAGATGCGAGATGCGGACGATTCGGATGTCGCTATCACGGCGCAAACCTTTCTGCGGACGCTCGACAAGCGGTCTGGCACTGCGACGGATTCGCCTGAGGGCAACGCGATTGCGGTCCGGCTTGCATGGTCCGAGGACCGACCGATGACCGAAGCGGCGGAGGATATGCTGCGTGCCTATCGCGAGGTACCCACGGCACAACTTGCTCTGAGCGGCTATCTCGACATCAAGGGAAACGTGTGGGGCGCTATCGTGCGTGACGGACGCGGCTGGGTCGATATGGTGACGGTTGCCGCGGATACTGGCGATGCTTCGTGTCGTCTGCGCGCCGTGCGCCTGGTCCCGCAAACAATAAGCTCAAAGGAGGGATCGTGAAATGCATGGCGTTCTGCGTGAAGAGGTTGCCCAAGCGACTGTGGAATACGCCATCGTCACGGTGGCGCTGTTATCGATCGTGCTGGCGATCGCGGGGCTTTGGCGCGCTGGCACCGATGGGCGCTTGGCGGCGCTGGTTGAGCGGGCGGCATCCCATGGCGTTGCCTCGACATCGGTTATCGACGCCGCTGCGGGCGCTAAGGACATCGCGTTGTATTGATATCGCGCGTGAGGACCGGGCGCAGTCAACGGTCGAGGCCGCTTTTTTGCTGCCGACGTTTCTGACGCTCATCCTTCTCGCACTGCAACCGGTGTGCCTGCTCTATACGCGCGCGGTCATGGAGTCTGCCGCCGCCGAGACCGCGCGGCTCATGACCACGACGACGGCGGAGGACGACGATCTTAAGGAGTTTACCCGCCGCCGGCTTGCCGCAGTGCCCAACGTTTCGATCTTTCATGCCGGCGGGCCGTTGTCGTGGGATATCGAGCTTGGCCGGGCAGATGCGGGTAGCGTCTCGTCCGTGTCCGTTTCCGGCGAGGTCAAGCCGTTGCCTGTGATCGGTGCGTTTGCGCAGGCTATGGGTGGTACCGCCGAGGGCGGCTACGTTGAGCTCAAAGTCGATGTCTCGTATCAATCGCGTCCCGAATGGCTGGAGGGAGACTATGATTCGTGGATTGCTACATGGGATTAAGCGTTTCTGGTCTAGACGCGTTTTGACGTGCCGTCCGAGCTGCCATCGCAAGCGAGGCGGCTTTATGGGTCGAGCCGGTGTCGATCTGTTTATCGAAGACGGTGCCTACACCACGCTCTCCTCTGCGGTGGTCATCTTGGTGGTGCTCACGCTGCTGTTTTCGTCGACGGCGGCGATATGGAGCATGTCGCGTGCCGGGGATACCCAGGTGGCGGCCGATAGCGGCGCGCTGGCGGGTGCCAACGTAGTGTCGTCCTATCACACGGCTGCCACGGTGGTTGATGCGAGCATCTTGAGTCTGGGGCTGGCGGGGTTTGCCACGATCGGGACGGGCCTGGTCGCCATCCTCATCCCGGGTGCCGAACCAGTTGCCGGCAATATGGTCGACACCGGGATTGAGATCATTAAAACGCGCAACAAGTTTGCAAAAAGCGCATCGGAAGGCTTACAGAAAATCGAGACGGCTCTGCCGTATCTGATCGCCGCGCGTGCCACGCAGGCGGTGTCGGCGCAGGATACCGATAGTGTGACCTATACCGGTACGGCGCTTGCCGTGCCCAGGACATCCGAGTCGGACTTTGCTGCGCTCAAAGGGTCAGAGATCTCGACCGATACCATTAAAGACACATCAGATGATTTAGAGCGTGCGGCCGAGGAGCTGCGGAAGGCCTCGGAGGAGACGGCGAAGGCAAAGGAGCGCGCTTGGCTGGCGGATTGTGGTGGGTCTGACAAGGGCTCGGTCGGCAGCTGTTCTTGTATGTGGGAGCGCGCAAAAAGCCTAACGGATCTCTCCGGTGTTCAAAATCCGCATTACTCATCGAGCGTTACGTGGGAGCCTCAAGTTGCCCTTGATCGCGCGAAGGACTACTACCATTGGCGTCTGACAAATGAGAAGCCCCAGGGCTCGAGTGTCGAGATGAAGGCAGAGTCTGCGGCGCGTAAGGCGTTTTATACCTATGCGAACGCGGAGGTCGATCGGGCATATATAACCGAGAACGGAGACAGGGTTTCCTCCTATATTCCGCTGCTGCCGCGCAACTCTGATGAGGTTCGGGCGACGGAACTCTATACCGATGCGGTGTGGCCGACTAGCGTGAACGATGACAAGGCGTATCTGCATTACGGGACGACCTGCCCTAACTATAAGAAAGGGACGCCGAGCGGATTTGCTTCGGTTGCCGATTACGATGGACAGGATAAATGCAGCAAATGCCATTTTGGCGTTTTGTCGCTTGGTGCTGTTGCGGCGCCTTCAACCTCTATCGAAAACGGCTTTGAGTATCACTTTGACAAGTTTAAAGACGCCCTGGAGGACTACGTCGACTGTCGCAACAAGGAGCTCGAGCTCGAGCGTCAGACCGAGGACGAAGCCGACCGTGCGGGCAATGCGTTCGATACCGCCATCAAAGAACTTTCCGGTGAGCGTCCGCGTATCGCCCCACCTGGCCGCAACGGCGTAGTCGCCTTTGCAGTTTCGGGTGATATTACCAGCCCCGATCAACTTAACTCTTCGTTTAACACGGCGGTTGAGCTTGGCAGTCGCGGTGCCATCTCTGCCGCGGTGCTGGCGCCCGATGAGGCGACGGCGCAAAACAACGTGCTTTCGCGATTTTTCTCGACATTGAAGGAACGCTCGGGCGGCGTTGCCGGCGTACTCGATGGCGTCATGGATGTTTGGGGACGGCTGCTTGTGGGATACGGAGACATCCAAGGTTCGGCCGACGAACTTATGGACGAGATGATTAAGGGCCTAGGAGGGGGCAACGGTGCGTTGGACTCCATTGCATCGTGGCTCGGCGATACCGTTTCGGCGTCCGTGGCGGCGCTGGGTTTGGAACCGTGCGACTTGCGCCTGCGAAAGCCGGTGCTGACCGATTCCGCCAACGTCATTAAGAGTCCGGGGTCTGACATTGCCGGTCTCTCTCAAGCGCAAGACAAGCTGCGAAGTATTCCGTTGGGCGTGACCGATCCCAAGGCGCTTTGCGAGGCGTTGGAATATCAAGTCGAACGCACCATCAGCGGTACGGTGTTCACGCTTGCGGAGATTCCTCTGCCCGGCGGCAGCTCCATCCCGCTCACCGTCGATGTCGCCACGCTGGTTGGCGCTCTGGGCGGTGGGTCGTAATGAGTATCCGCATGCGTCTGCGCGAGGAGCACGCCCAAGCGACGGTGGAGATGGCAGTGGTTACGCCCGTTTTGCTGGTGCTGGCACTCATCGTGTACAACGTCATGATCTTTGCCAGTGCTGTCGCGCGCTTCGACCGCGTGGTGCCCGACATCGTGTTGGCGCACGCCGTGGCGTCGGAGGGGGAGGGCGACGAAAGCTCTGTCGATGCCTCGGCGACGGTCCAGACTCAAATTCTGAATGCCATGGAAGGCTATGACTTGCAGATCGAAGTGTCGAGCGAGCAAGGCGCGGAGGCATCGGATGGTGGTCTGCTCTCCCTATCCGGTACGTTTAGGACCTACACCTGCACCATGCACTATGAGCCGTGGCCGACTTCTCTCAGCATCGCTGGCGTTCCGCTGGGGGCGCCGACAACGTTGTCGCACGAGCGCGCGGTGACGGTCGATCCATGGCGTCCGGGGGTGGTCATGTGACCGCGGTCTCGTCCTACATCGCCTACGCGCGGGCACTCAACAGGCTGGGTTGGACGCCGGCCGAGTTTGCGGTGGCGGAGTCGTTTGTCGTGCGCCTGCGCGGCATGCTGGGACGGCGTCCGGTTGCCGCCAACGGCTTGCCGCTCGTCATGGCGTTTCCACGCTGCTCTTCGGTCCATACGTGTTTTATGGCCTATCCCATCGACATCGCCTTCATCGATCGCGACGGCAATATCCTCGCGCGCTACGAAAACGTATGTCCCTGGCGTATGTGCTCCTGCCCCGGCGCCTGGGCCGCACTAGAGCGCTCTTCAATCATTGTTTCGACCCCTGCTCTCCAACGCGTGCCGGCTTAAGAATTGGCGACAGCGGACTTTCGTCATACGAAATTGGGTAAGATGGAGGAGAAGATGCATGGATGTTGAGATCCATCCCAACGCTAAAAAGCACCTGACAGAAAAGCAGGTGCTTAGCGTTTGGCTTGCGGTTACTGAGTGCATTCGTCGCGAGTCGAAGGACGAGCCGCCGAGATGGCTTGCGATTGGATGGCTCCCAGACAGACGAAGCGTGGAGCTTGTCGCGGTCGAGCTTGTCCGTGGGTGGCTTATCATTCATGCCTTGTCTCCAGTCCAGAAGAAATTTTGGCAGGAGATTGAACGGGCTCGGCAAAGGGGTCGATGATGGGCAAGACGTATACGGCCGCTAATGGTCAGGTTGTAACGGATGAAACGATTGACGCGTGGTGCGAGTCGTACGAGCGCGGAGAGTTTCCGGATGGCGAACACACCGTTGGTGGGATCGTGCATGGACGGCCCCCACTCTCAGGTGAGGGGACGGCAACGCTGTCGGTCAAGATTCCTCTGGGAATGAAGGAGGCCATTCGTCGACGGGCGGCTGCCGAGGGGATGACGCCAAGTGAGTTTGCCCGTGCGGCTCTGAGCGAAAAACTTCTTGCTGCCGGCTGATGCCTCTGACGTGCCGATTTATAGAACCGAGGCTGTGCTCAAAAACTTTTTTGAAATTCTCGGTTGACCGGAACGCGTCCTTGGTTATACTAATCAAGCCTTGAAACAAGGCACACCTCAAATGGCTGGGTAGCTCAGTTGGTAGAGCAGAGGACTGAAAATCCTCGTGTCAGGGGTTCGATTCCCTTCCCCGCCACCTTGAATTGACTAGGACCTCTGCAAAGGGGTCCTTTTCTTTTATGCAGCCCCCACATGGAATCGAACCCCGTGAGGGCGCGGAGCTGAGTAAACGCGTAAGCGTTTGCCAGCGTAGCTCGCAAGGCGCGTAAGCGCCGCAGCGGTCCGTCCGCGCAGCGCGCGGACGCGATTCCCTTCCCCGCCACCTTGAATTGACTAGGACCTCTGCAAAGGGGTCCTTTTCTTTTATGTAGGGTTCTGCGGAAACTGCGTCCCAGAATAAGGGCTCAGAACGGGACACACTTTCCGGTGCCTGCCTCTGGCGCGCGTACACACCTCATCGCACCATCCCGAGCCCGCCTGTTCCCAGACATTCCTCCCACTTTCGCGTCACTTTACAGACCGTTCGGTCGCCTATCCGCACACGCGGGTATACTCAAAACGATACTTATCCTATGCAATACGATGCGGGTTCGACCTGCATGATCCGAAGGGGGCAGTGATGGAGAGGATACTCGGCGTTAATCTCTCTGGCTGGTTTATTCCCGAGCCTTGGGTGACCCCGTCGCTGTACGCGGCGACCGGTGCATCCAACGCGGCCGAGCTACAGGAGGCCATGGGTACCGCCGCCTATAACGAGCGCATGCGCCGCCATTACGAGACGTTTGTGAGCGAGGACGATTTTCGCCGCATGGCGCAGATCGGTCTCAATGCCGTGCGTCTGCCGGTGCCCTGGTATGCCTTTGGTTCGCAGGAGTCCGATGCGTCCTACATCTCGGTTGTCGACTACATTGACCGTGCAATTGAGTGGGCTGCCAAGTACGACATCCGCGTGCTGCTCGATCTGGCAACCGTGCCCGGTGGCCAGGGCGATTCCAACGATTCGCCCACCACGCCGGAGGCTGTCGCCGAGTGGCATTCGTCCACCAACGGCCGTCATGTCGCACTCGACGTGCTCGAGCGCTTGGCCGATCGCTATGGCGAGGCCGAGAGCCTGCTGGGCATTGAGCTGCTGGACACGCCGCAGATGAGCGTTCGCAAGAGCCTCTTCACCATGACGGATGGCATTCCGGCCCACTACCTGCGCAATTTCTATCGCGATGCCTATGAGCTCGTCCGTTCGTATATGCCCGAGGATAAGATCGTCGTCTTCTCGTCGTCGGGGCATCCCGGCGAGTGGAAGCATTTTATGCGCGGCGCCAAGTACAAGAACGTCTACATGGACCTTCACCTGTACCATTACCGCGACGAGCATGCGCTCGACATCACGAGCCCCCGCGGGCTGACGACGGCGATTTCGCGTAACAAGCGCGAGCTCAAAGAGGCGATTTCGACGGGGTTCCCCGTGCTGGTGGGCGAATGGTCGGGTGCGGCAATCTTTGCCAACTCGTCGGTTACGCCCGAGGGCCGCAATGCCTACGAGCGCGTGTTTATCGCCAACCAGTTGGCTTCGTTTGCACCGGCTGCCGGTTGGTTCTTCCAAACGTGGAAGACCGAGAAGCGCATTGCGGCGTGGGACGCCCGCGCGGCGCTCGGTACGCTCGAGCGCGGCATGATTGAATAGGTTGATATGACGCAGAACAGCGCCCATACGGGCAAACTCTATGTGGTCGGAACGCCCATCGGTAACTTGGGCGACCTGTCCCCGCGCGTTGGCGAGGCGTTTGCCGCCGCCGATGCCATTTGCTGCGAAGACACGCGTGTGACGTCAAAGCTGCTGATGCACCTGGGCATTTCCAAGCCGCTTGTCCGTTGCGACGAGAATGTGATCGCCAGCCGCGCCGCCGGCCTGGTCGACCGTCTGCTGGCGGGGGAGACCCTCGCCTTTGCCTCGGACGCCGGCATGCCGAGTGTGTCCGATCCCGGCCAGGCGCTGGTCGAGGCGGCGCGTGAGGCCGATGTGCCCGTCGAAGTTATTCCCGGGCCCTCTGCTTGCGTCACGGCGCTCGTTTCGTCCGGTATTCCTTGCGAGCATTTTTTCTTCGAGGGCTTTTTGGGCCGAAAGCACGGCGACCGCGTGCGCCGTTTGCAGCGCCTTGCCGTGGTGCCCGGCGCGCTCATCTTCTACGAGTCTCCACATCGCATCGTGGCGACGCTCGAGGCCGTGACGGAGGTCTTTCCCCAGCGCGAGGTTGCCGTCTGCCGCGAGCTTACCAAGCTGCATGAGGAGGTCCTGCGCGGCACCGCCGCCCAGCTTGCCGAGGAGCTGCGTGCTCGTGGCGAGGTAAAGGGCGAGATTGCGCTGGTCATCGCGCCGCCGAGCGAGGATGAGGAGGCCGGTATCGTGCCGGTTGGCGCCGCGGCAGCGGATCCCGACGAGGCCCTGTGCGAGGATATTCGCGCCGCGCTCGAGGAGGGGGAGCCCGCGTCTGCGGTGGCCAAGCGCCTGTCTCAGAAGTATTCGCGCCGTAAGCGCGATGTCTATGCCATGGTGCTCGATATGCAATAGATGGAGGATATCCAGCCCTTGCGCTAGAATCATCCCCTGTATGCAACGTTTTTCTGGAGGACAAACCCCATGGATCAAAGCAAGCCTTCGTTCTTTATCACGACGCCCATCTACTACGTCAACGCCGATCCGCACCTGGGTACGGCTTATTCCACCATCATCGCCGATGTTCAGGCTCGTTATCGCCGCTCTGCCGGCTACAACGTCAAGTTCCTGACCGGCATGGACGAGCATGGCGAGAAGGTCGCCGAGGCCGCAGCCAAGCACAACATGACGCCGCAGGAGTGGACCGACAGCCAAGCCCCGCACTTCAAGGAGCTGTGGAGCAAGCTCGAGATCTCCAACGACGACTTCATTCGCACCACCGAGCCGCGCCAGCATCATGCCGTGCAGTACCTGTGGGAGCGCATGAAGGAGTCCGGCTACCTGTATAAGGGCAGCTACGACGGTTGGTATTGCGTGCCTGACGAGACCTACTTCACCGATACGCAGGTCCAGAAGGGTGACGAGGAGTACGGCAGCGTCGGTCAGCACCTGTGCCCCGATTGTCACCGTCCGCTTGAGCGCGTGCAGGAGGAGTCTTATTTCTTTAAGCTTTCCGCCTTCCAGGACAAGCTGCTCAAGCTCTATGACGAGCACCCCGACTTTGTCGAGCCTGCGTTCCGCATGAACGAGGTGCGCAGCTTTGTCGAGGGCGGCCTCAACGATCTTTCCGTGAGCCGCACGAGCTTTGACTGGGGCATTCAGGTTCCGTTTGACGAGGGCCACGTGACCTACGTGTGGTTCGACGCCCTGCTCAACTATATGACGGCTGTCGGCTACGGCGTCGACACCGACGAGGCCCGTGCCGAGCTGGCCTATCGCTGGCCCGCGCAGTTCCACATCGTGGGTAAGGACATCATCCGCTTCCACTGCGTCATTTGGCCCGCCATGCTCATGGCCATCGGCGAGGCCCTGCCCGAGCATGTTTTTGCCCACGGCTTCCTGACCGTGCGCAACGCTGAGACCGGCAAGGCCGAGAAGATGTCCAAGAGCCGCGGCAACGCCATCGCTCCGCAGGACGTCATCGACATGCTGGGTGTCGAGGGCTATCGCTATTACTTCATGACCGACGTGGTGCCCGGCACCGACGGCGCCATCAGCTTCGATCGCATGGAGCAGGTCTACAACGCCGACCTGGCCAACAGCTGGGGCAACCTTATCTCGCGTTCGCTCAACATGAGCGGCAAGTACTTTGACGGCTGCGCGCCCGCCAAGCCCGCATTGTTCGATGCGTTCGACAATCCGCTGGCAAAGATTGCCGATGGCCTGGTCGACCGCTACATGGCCAAGATGGACGTGCTCGATTACGGCGGAGCCAAGGACGAGGTTATGGAGCTCATCCACGCCGCCAACCACTACATCGAGGACTCCGAGCCTTGGGCGCTTGCCAAGGATGAGGCTAAGGCTGACGAGCTGGCATTTGTGATCTACAACCTGCTCGAGGCCATCCGCATTGCCGCTCACCTGCTGATGCCGCTCATGCCTCAGACCTCTGCCGAAGCCCTGCGCCGCCTGTCCTGCGAGGACGAGGCCGCGAGCGACGACCTCAAGGGCATTTGCGCTTGGGGCCTGCTTGCCGGTGGTCAGCCCGTCGAGAAGGGTGAGCCGCTGTTCCCGCGTCTGGGCTAAGACGCCGCGCGCCATATCGGCAATTTGCTGTTTAGATGTAAGGGCATGGCCGCAACGGTCCATGCCCTTTTGTTTCAAGACGCCGCCATCATGCTAAGGAGGCAACTATGACAACTTCGCCTTTGGCAAACCCCACGGCAACAAGGGAGCTGCTGGAGGAGTTTGGCCTTGCGACCAAGCATCGCCTGGGCCAGAACTTCCTGATCGACAACCATGTAATTGAGCGCATTTGCGAGCTTTCCGAGCTCACGGGCGATGAGCGCGTGCTCGAGGTTGGCCCGGGCGTTGGTACGCTCACGCTCGCGCTGCTGCAGGAGGCGGCGTGCGTCACGTCGATCGAGGCCGATCCCGAACTCGAACCGGTGCTCGATGCCCATGCCGCCGACTATGCCAACTTCCGCTTTATCATGGGCGACGCGCTCAAGGTGACGACGGGGCAGATTGAGCAGGCTGCAGGCGGTGAGCCGACGGTATTTGTCGCGAACCTGCCCTATAACGTGGCGGCGACGATCATCCTGCAGTTCTTCCAGACGATGCCCGCGCTCAAGCGTGCCGTGGTCATGGTTCAAAAGGAGGTTGCCGATCGCATTGCCGCGGTGCCGGGTAACAAGACCTATGGCGGCTACACGGCAAAGCTCGGCCTGTATGCGCAGGTTACGGGTCGCTTTGAGGTGCCGCCACGTTGCTTTATGCCGGCACCGCACGTGGACTCGGCCGTCGTGCGTATCGACCGTGTTGACGGCGTGGCGCCCGAAGGACTCGATCGCGAGTTTGTGGCCCGCGTGATTGATGCTGCATTTGCTCAGCGCCGCAAGACCATCCGCAATTCCATGAGCGCCAACGGCTTTGCCAAGGACGTGCTCGACGCCGCCTTTGAGGCTTGCGGTATCGCACCCACCACGCGCGCAGAAACGCTTGATGTTGCCGACTTTATCCGCCTGGCTCAGGAGCTCATCCATGATGCCTAATGCCGAACGCGTGACGTTTACCAAGAAAAAGAAGACGGTTGCTTGTCCCGTGCCCTTGGCACCGCTTGCTGACACGCATGCGCATCTGCTTTCGTTTTGGGGGAAAGAAGTGCCCGAGACGCTCGTGCGCGCCAAAGCCGCGGGCGTCGACCTGTTGGTGACGATGCTCGACCCCATCGCCGACAAGCGCAGCGTGACGGACTATAGCGACTGGCTCGTGCGCGAAATTCTGCCGATGCGGGATATTCCGCAGATCAAGTATCTCGCTGGCGTTCACCCCTATGGCGCGCCGGATTATACCGATGACATTCACGCGCAGGTTGTTGCTGCGCTCGATGACCCTTTGTGCGCCGGTATCGGCGAGATCGGTCTGGACTACCACACGGATTACGACGACGACATCGCGCCGGCGCCCCACAGTGTGCAGATTGATTGCATGGCGCGTCAGCTCGAAGTTGCCGTGCGCCGCAATGTGCCGGTGGAGCTGCACCTGCGGCACGAGGACTCGGATGGGGAGCGCACCTCGCATATGGATGCGTACAACGTGCTGCGCGAGGTGGGTGTGCCTCAGGCCGGTTGCGTGCTGCACTGCTTTGGCGAGGACCGCGCCACGATGGAGCGCTTTGTGGAGCTGGGCTGCTATATCGCCTATGGTGGTGCGGCCACCTTTAAGCGCAACGATGACGTGCGCGAGGCATTTGCGGCGACCCCGCTCGACCGCATTTTGTTCGAGACGGATTGCCCGTATATGGCGCCGGAGCCCATTCGCGGTCTTGAATGCGAGCCAGCAATGATCTCCATTACGGCAAACGCGCTGGTTAACGACCGTGTCGATCGCACTGGTGAGGACGCCGAAACAATCGCGCATGCCGCTTGGGAAAATGCCTGCAAACTTTTTCAAAAATAGTTCTTGCGTTCGCGGTGGCGCTCCGTTATTCTAATTCCTGCACGCGGGCGTGGCGGAATTGGCAGACGCGTACGGTTCAGGTCCGTATGGGGGCAACCCCATGAAGGTTCAAGTCCTTTCGCCCGCACCATTGATTGAAAGAGCTCCCAGCAATGGGGGCTTTTTTGTTATGTGCCCATCGCAGGGACTTGAACCTGTGAAGGAGCGAGCGTCAAGAAAACGCGGAGCGTTTTTAGCGAGCTGGCGAGTCCGCCGGCAGGCGGGCGAAGCCGGTGCGGATCCGCGAAGCGGATACGCGGACGTCCTTTCGCCCGCACCATTGATTGAAAGAGCTCCCAGCAATGGGAGCTTTTTTGTTATGCACGATCTCCTTGGACGGGTATCCTAGTACCAACGTGTGCCTATCAGAGGAGAGACCATGCTATTTTCCGGTATCATCGCCGCCCTTACCAGCCTTTTGATTCCCATCATCATCCTGTTGTTGCTGCTCCCCAACGCCTGCTACGTCGTTGAGCAGCAGCACGCTGTGATCATCGAGCGCTTGGGTAAGTTCAATCGTATCGTCAACGCGGGCTTCCACGTGAAGGTGCCCGTGATTGACCGCAAGGCCGCCACGGTGAGTCTGCGCACCATGAAAAATGGTTTTGGCATCGACGTTAAGACCCAGGACAACGTGACCATTGGCCTTGAGGTCTCCGCTCAGTACCACGTGAGCTATGACATGGGCGCCGGCCCGGCAGATTCGGGCATCTACAAGAGCTACTATATGCTGCAGGAGCCCGTCGACCAGATGCGCGACTTCATCACCGACGCCCTGCGCTCCTCCATCCCCGTCTACACACTCGATGAGGTCTTTGCCAAGAAGGATGACATCGCCAAGGATGTCAACGCTACCGTTTCCGAGCAGATGGCCGCCTACGGCTTCACCCTCGTGTCGACGCTCATCACCAAAATCGCACTGCCGACCGAGGTTGAGAACTCCATGAACGACATCAACGCTGCCCAGCGCAAGCGCGCTGCCGCGCAGGAGCTCGCCGAGGCCGACCGCATCAAGCGCGTCACCGAGGCGACCGCCGAGGCCGAGGCTATGGAAAAGGCGGGCGAGGGCATCGCCAACCAGCGCAAGGCCATCGCGCTGGGTATCAAAGATTCGCTCGAGATCATCCAGGAGACGGGTGTCGGCAATGACGAGGCCAACCAACTGTTCATGTTTACGCAGTGGTCCGAGATGATGACGGAGTTCGCTCGCACGGGTAAAACCTCGACGGTCGTGCTGCCGAGCGACTTTTCGCAGTCGGCTTCGATGTTCGAGCAGATGCTGGCCGCCGGCAAAGTTCAAAACGATTCGAAGGAGTAGACGCGCGTGAAATACACCGTCGTTTGCGTCGGTAAGCTCAAGGAGCGCTTTTGGAAGGACGCGTGCGCTGAGTACACCAAGCGCCTAGGTGCCTATGCCAAGGTGGATATCCGCGAGGTGGCCGATATCGACCCGGCTAAGGCGGGCGGCGTGGATGCCGCGCGCGACAAGGAGGGGGCGGCGATTCTTGCCGCCTTGCCATCTCGAGCGCATGTGATCCTGCTGGCTATCGAGGGCAAGGAGCGCTCGAGCGAGGAGTTTTCGGCGAGGCTCGACGATCTTATGCTGCGAGGCAGCAGCGACATTGCCTTTGTAATCGGCGGTTCGGACGGCGTGAGCGATGACGTGCGCGCACGAGCCGACGAGATGCTCAGCTTTGGACGCATTACCTTGCCGCATAACCTGGCGCGTGTGGTGCTGCTGGAGCAGATTTACCGTGCCTGCAAGATCAGTCGTGGCGAGCCGTATCACAAATAGGTCGGCAATACGAAACAATGGCGTGGGACAATACCTTTCGTTTTGAGGAATGTGTCTGAAAGGACTATGCGATATGAAGATTGGATTTGTCGGTTTTGGCAATATGGCGAGCGCTATGGCCGATGGCTGGATCGCTGCCGGTGTAGCTGCGAGCGACATGTGCGCCTGCGCGGGTCGCTACGACGCACTGGTTGAGCGCTGTGAGGCGCGCGGGATGGCCGCTTGCCACGATGCCGCCGAGGTTGTCGCCGCATCCGATATCGTGGTCGCTGCGGTCAAGCCGTACATGATCGAGAAGGTATTCGCCCCGCTCAAGGATGCTCTTGCCAAAAAGGTCGTTCTGTCGGTTGCCTGGACCTGGGACAGTGCCAAGTGGGAGCAGGTCCTGCCGGACGTCGCGCATATCTCGACGGTGCCCAACACGCCGGTTTCAGTGGGTGAGGGCGTCATCGCCTGCGAGAAGGCTTCGACGCTCAATGACGAGCGGCGCGCTGTGGTGCTCGATCTACTTGGCAAGCTTGGCACGGTGGTTGAGCTCGACACGAGCCTGCTGTTCGTGGGCGGCACGGTGGGTGGTTGCGCTCCGGCATTTGTCGCTATGGCAATCGAGGCCCTGGGCGATGCGGCGGTCAAGCACGGTATCCCGCGTGCGGATGCTTATCGCATTGTGAGCCAGATGGTGCTGGGTACGGCAAAGCTGCAGCTTGCAACTGGCCAGCATCCTGCGGCGATGAAGGATGCCGTATGCTCGCCCGGTGGTGCCACCATCAAGGGCGTCGTTGCGCTCGAGGACGCCGGCATGCGCAGCGCCCTGGTCAAGGCAATCGACGCAACCCTCCAGTAAAACCGACCAAAAAAGGGACAGTTTATTTTGGCAGGTTTTTCCTGCGGTTTTGTCCTTTTAGCGAAAAGCGCCCCGCAACTGGCTCAATTCCAGTTGCGGGGCGCTTGCGTTCGCCCGGATAAAACCGACCAAAATAAACCTGTCCCTTTTTGGCGGGTTAGTCCCAGAAGCTGTCTTCTTCGTCCTCGGATTTGGGGCCGCGGTCGACATACATCTTATGGGTGCGCTTCTCCATTACAAAGGCAAGAATCGCAAACAGCAGGATGCCGCCGGCGAAAAGGATGGCAAAACCGGTGCGGGTGCCAAACAAAAAGGAAAAAACTGCGTCCATTGGGTGCCTTCTTGCGTAGTTGAGTTGGGTCGTAAACGTTCATAAGTATATACTTGCCCATACATGTACAAGGTTGCAACCTAAATGGAATGTATATCGCCGGAGGATCTAATGCTTGATATCAAGTTTGTTCGCGAGAACCCTGATGCCATCGATGTCGCCATGGCTAACCGCCAGACGTCTTGGGATCGCGAGAAGTTCTTTGAGCTCGACGACGAGCGTCGTGCCGTCATCACCGAGGTTGAGGAACTTCAAGCCACGCGCAATGCCGAGTCCAAGAAGATCGGCGCCCTGATGAAGGAGGGCAAGAAGGACGAGGCCGAGGCCGCCAAGGAGGCCGTGCGCGCCGTCAACGAGAAGATTGACGGTCTGGCCGAGCGCCGCACCGCCCTCGAGCAGGAGCAGTACGACTTCATGGCTCACCTGCCCAACATTCCTTGCGAGGCCACGCCGTACGGCAAGGACGAGGACGAGAACATCGAGCGCCGTCGTTGGGGCACCCCGCGCGAGTTCGACTTCGACTTTAAGCCGCACTGGGATCTGGGCACCGACCTCGACATCCTTGACTTCGAGCGCGGCAACAAGCTCTCCGGCAGCCGCTTCACCGTTCTCGGTGGCGCCGGCGCCCGTCTTGAGCGCGCCCTCATCAACTTCTTCCTCGATACGCACACCAGCCGTGGTTTTAAGGAGTGGTGGCCGCCCATCGTCGTCAAGCGTCAGACCATGTTCGGCACGGGCCAGCTGCCCAAGTTCGAGGACGACGCCTATCACGTCTCGGGCGACAACTTCCTGATCCCCACCGCCGAGGTCGTGCTCACCAACCTGCACGCCGGTGAGGTCCTCGACGCCGATACCCTGCCGCGCCGCTACACCGCCTTCACCCCCTGCTTCCGCGAGGAGGCCGGCTCCGCTGGTCGCGATACCCGCGGCATCATTCGCCAGCACGAGTTCGACAAGGTCGAGATGGTAAAGTTTGCCAAGCCGGAGGAGTCCGACGAAGAGCTCGAGAGCATGACCGCCGAGGCCGAGTTCCTGCTGCAGCAGCTGGGTCTTCCGTATCGCGTGATTAGCCTGTGCACCGGCGACCTGGGCTTCTCTGCCCGTCAGACCTACGACGTCGAGGTCTGGCTGCCGAGCTACAACGCCTACAAGGAGATCAGCTCCTGCTCCAACTGCGGTGACTTCCAGGCCCGTCGCGCCAACATCAAGTATCGCGACCCCGAGAACTTCAAGGGTTCGCGCTATCTGCACACCCTCAACGGTTCCGGTCTGCCGGCTGGCCGTACCATGGCAGCCATTCTGGAGAACTACCAGAACGCTGACGGCACCATCACGATCCCCGAGGTTCTGCGTCCCTACATGGGCGGCCTCGAGAAGATCGAGCCGGTCGCGTAGATTGGCTGCATAAGCGATTTGCTAGGGCACTCCTTTTTGGGGTGCCCTTTTTGTGTGCGGCCATACCATGCTGTGCGGACAGCTCAATAGAAAACACACGAACAACTGTTCTGTATACAGCCATCTACCTGCTATGCTTTTGCTAAATAAGAGCGAGAGAAAGGGGACGCGATGGAGCTGTTTGATGATCGGGTGGTTTTGTTTGAGAGCGACGAGGGCGGGGAGTACCTGCTTGTGACGTGTGAGCCGTCTGGCATGGGTGGCCTGGTGGTTCGACAGACGAGCGAGGGTCCGTTGACCCAATGGTGCTACGAGGAGTCGCCGCATGTGGTTGAGACGTTTGTGGCGCACGAGGGGCTTGTGGCCCTGGAGCATTTCTATGGGGTCCGGACATCTAACCAGGTTGCTCGCATGTTGAGTATCTCGTTTGCCGATTATGATTGTGCCCAGCGGGTGAGATCGCTCCTGAGGGAACTTGATGCTAAGTTTGACGTGATCGAAAAGCCAATCGATCGTACGGGGAACGACGGTATATGCGGAGCAGCATGACAAAACTGCGTTTCACAAAAAAGTTTGAGATTGTGCTTGACTCCAATAAGCTAAAGTGGTTTTATATATCTTGCGCTGCGGCGTTACCTCAGCTGGATAGAGGGTCTGACTACGAATCAGAACGTCATAGGTTCGAATCCTATACGCCGCACCAATTGAACTTGAAGCCTCCGGCAACGGGGGCTTTTCTTTTTTGGAGACCAGACAGGGATTCGAACCTCGGTCGAGGCGCGAGCGTGAAGCGGACGCGGAGCGTCCGTAGCGAGCGGGCGAGCACGCCGGCAGGCGGGCGAAGCCGGCGCGGATCCGCGGAACGGATGCGCGGAATCCTATACGCCGCACCAATTGAAATTCAAAGCCTCCGGCAACGGGGGCTTTTCTTTTATGGCAACACCGCATGGATTCGAACCTCGGTCGAGGCGCGAGCGTCTTAATCATCACTTCGTAAAATTTTTCCAAATTGTCGCTTGACCCATCGAGGGGTCACGTGCATAATAATCCGTGCGTTGCGGCGTTACCTCAGCTGGATAGAGGGTCTGACTACGAATCAGAACGTCATAGGTTCGAATCCTATACGCCGCACCATTTGAGATTAAAGCTCCCGGCAACGGGGGCTTTTCTTTTACGTAAACACCGCATTGATTCGAACCTCGGTCGAGGCGCGGGCGTAAAGAAAACGCGGAGCGTTTTTAGCCCGCGGGCGAGCACGCCGGCAGGCGGGCGAAGCCGGTGCGGATCCGCGCAGCGGATGCGCGGAATCCTATACGCCGCACCATTTGAGATTAAAGCTCCCGGCAACGGGGGCTTTTCTTTTACGCCAGCTTGAGTGCTTTCGTCCAAAGGGACGATTTCCTGTCGACTCGTGTAAGATTCCGAGTAGATGTCGCGACTTATTCGCGACCACTCCTTCTCAAGCGACCGATCAGGGTGATATTTCGTGGCAGAGCGTCCGACATACAAGCTCAGGTTTCTCGATCCCAAGAAGCGCTTTCCGGCGATGCCCGAGCAGCCAGCGGGACGCTCGTATGGCGTGGTCTGGAAACTCTTTGGCGAGGATCAGCATGAATCTTGCTATGTCGTCGAATTCGTTGGCAAAAGCCATGTGTCGCTTTTGGGCTACGTAAGCGTTTCGGGTGAGGTGTACAAGGTGGACCGCCCCGTTAGCGAGGCTCCGCTGCCCAACGATCCCGACATGGAACTGGTCCTTGACGAGTCGGACTCCGGTATTGGTGAGATTATGGTGAGGGGGGCAAACGGCACGATGCGCGCGTGCGCGCGAACCGTCGGCTCTCCCGAAGGCCCCATGCGCGAGCAGTCCGACCACGAGACATGGAATTCGACCCGCTCCCTTCCTTACGGCGAGTTCATGGCATCGATGTTCCTGCGCTACGTGATATTCGCTGACTCCGAAAATGCCATTGCGAGCACGGCGGACGCCGGCGGACTCGACGAGGGTATGCAAAATGTTATCGACAAGATCAAGCTCGTAAAGTTGCCCGAGCCGGTCGAGGTGTTTTTGGGCTTTAACACGGCACCGCTCCCTGATGCTATCGAGACGCTGCTTTACCGCGTTGACCATGCCGAGAATCCGAGCGGTATCGAGCGCTATGCCGCCGCCCTTATGAGTGAAATTGACTTGCCCCGCTTGCGCACCATCGCCGCTAAGTCCGAGATGAGCCTGGCTCGCATCGATCGCTCAAAGCTTTTCTATCTCAATTTTGATCGTAGTCTGCTGGAGCAGGACGAAATTGACACGCTGCTCGCCATCGAGTGCCGTCTCAACCGCCTCTCCGGCATCCTTGAGCGCATCGGGGCTGGATTGGTCCCCGCGGCCTCGTCGCCGAGCCTTGAGGGCTGCGCGCTCTTCGATGCGTGGCATATCGCTAAGACGACCAACGATGTTCCCCGACTGCTCGATACGGCCTCGAGCGATAACCCGTGGGGCGAACCGGGTACGGTGGCTTGCCAACCGGGCGGTGAGTGGGATGTGCGTACCCGCTTCGCGCGTATTGTCGAGGCGCTTAACGTGGTCACGCGGCTCGACTATACCTATCGGGCAAACGTTGCCGAGGGGATCATGCTCGTTCGGTTTGGGCAGTCTGTCGTTGATGCCATGCCGCAACGTGAATACGACGCTCAAGATGACGCCTGGCACGAGCTGGACGAGGACACGCGCACGATCTGGGCCGCGGAGCACGATGCGCGCGTGGCGCTCACGCTTGCGGCAGCGTGTTTTGCCGCGGGCACCTGCATCACGCGCTGCTATGTGCAGATTGCTGCTCCCGACAGTGAGCAGGGCGAGCGCGTTGTTGCAACGTATTTCTTTGGGCGCGCGGCCTATCTGGCCGATTGCGTGCCTGTCGCCAAGGATCTTGAGAGTATAGACATGGACGATATGCCGTGCAAGCGTGTGCTTGAGGCATATGAGTCAACCGCTCCGGAGACGATTGAACCTGCGGAGGTTCATGCTCGTCCGCGTGATGACCATCGCATGCTGCCGCCGGCGCTGCGCGATCTGCTGCTTGCCGATACGGCTGACGAGCTGGAGGTCATGGAAGAGGACGACGACCCATACGTGGCCCGTGTTGTTGAATTGCGCGAGCAGGCAAAAGTCGACCGTACAGGTGCTTTTGAAGGCTTTTCCCGTCTTGTTGAGGAGTTGGAGGCTAAGTGCGCCGTCGCCGAGCTTTTGGCGACAGGTCCGGTTCAAACGCAGTTTTGCGATAACCAGCTGGTGCGCATGGTGCTACCGGTGTTGGAAGAAGACCGCTCTGTGCGAATCCTTCGTGCGCCCGATGCGCTGTACTTTGCCCAGCACGAGATCTGCAGCTTTTACGCCGAGCAAGAGGACTTTGAACGAGCACTGCCCGAGGTGCGCCATCTTTACGATCTGGCGCGCTCGTCCATGCAGTCGCACTTTGCGCTCATCAACGTGCTTGCGCGTCTGGAGCGCTTTGACGAGATTATCGAGGTGGCGCGCCACGGCCTACGTATTGCCAGCGATCGTTCTGCAATCGGCTACCTGTTCTATCGCTTGGCGTTTGCCTATTGGAATTGCGATCAGCTCGACCTGGCGCTGGCTTGTTACCGTCTGGTGCCGCGCGGCGAGGAGTCGGGCAGCAGCGCGCTGGAAGAAATGCAGGGCCTTATGAACGAGATGGGCGTCAGCGAGCCTCCGACGTTCGAGGAAGCGGTCGAGACCATCCATAAGGCTGGACTAGAGCTGCCGCCAGTGTCCGCCGTGACGAATCAGCTGGCAGATGCCGCTGTGCAACTGGTCGACAACGGTTTCTTTTTCCTGGCGCGCGGTTGTATCTTCCAAATGTGGCGCACCATGGGCAACGACGAGCTCGGCTCCCTCAACCGCTCGCTGGGGTAGGCGAAGCTTTCAAGAAGGAAAGGCTGCTAGGCAATTAGAAAATTTCCTCTTGCTCATCCTTGGCTGTTTGGTTACTATAGAACGGCTGTTACGGAGAGCTGACCGAGAGGCCGAAGGTGCTCGCCTGCTAAGCGAGTATGCCCCAAAAGGGCATCTGGGGTTCGAATCCCCAGCTCTCCGCCAGTACGAATTTGAAGAAGGGTCCCATTTGGGGCCCTTTTTATTATCAAGAATGGCGGCTGGGGATTCGAACCCTCAAAAAAAGGAGGCATCCTTTCGGACGCCTCCTTTCAGTGGACTTATTATTCTTGCGCCCTACACCTCGGGCGCCTTGGCGACGGTCTCGCTTTCTGCCGTGAGTGGGCGGTTGTCGATGCGACGGCCCAAGCGATCGAGCTTCACGAGCAGCCATTCAATGGGATTCGGCCCTGCGCCTTCCTCGTCGGCAACCAGGTCCATGACGGCGATCTTGGTGCCGTCCTGCTTGAGCGTGACGCTGCCCACCTTGTCGCCCACATGCACCGTGCCCGAAAGATCGTCGTAGCTAACCTTTTCGGTCACCTCGCCGGCAAGGGAAAACACGGTCGCTTGCGCCGTGGGATCGGCGAGTGTGGCGTCGATCGTCTTATCCGTCCAGTCGGTTTGACCAATGCGCGCCATAAGCGGGTTGCCGTTGGCGGTCTTTTCCTGTGTGTTGGCGATTGCGACCGTCACCTTGTGACCGTAGTACCAATTGGCAAGGGTTGCGGTATCGGTAAAGCGCTGGTCGGTGGTGGTGGAGTTCAAAACGACGGTGTAGATCTCGTCGCCGTCTCGGTTGTAGGCGCTCGTAAAGCAATAGCCCGCGTCGTCGGTGGTGCCGGTCTTGCCACCGATGTTGCCATCTTGGCCCAGCAAATAGGAGGCTTCGGTAGTTTGTGTGACAAGGGGCTAGCCTAGGCAGCAA